>JABDMD010000104.1 GCA_013001685.1 Gammaproteobacteria bacterium
CGTATTGATTGGGATAAAGCTTACATAGTGTTGGGATTGTCAGATACACGTGCAATAAATGAAGTTTCTTCTTTAAATTGGAATGGTAATGAAATTGGTTATTCACCTGGCACAAAAGTAACTGAGATACTTAGTCATGGCTTTCATGCCAGTTTAGAAGGCTTGAATGCAGAAACTGAGCAGCATGTTTTTAATACTAAAGTTTCTATTAATGGTAGCCAAGGTTTTCGTTTTGCGCCATTTGGTGAAAATACTACGGTTAATATGAAATCTAGTTGGCCACACCCAAGTTTTCAGGGCATGACTTTGCCAAACAATTACGAAGTTACTGCAGATGGCTTTACGTCTTCATGGACAATTCCACATTTGGCACGTAATTATCCACAATCATGGGTTTATGCTGACCAAAATTATCATTTGGGTGAATTTACTGCTGGCGTAGATTTGTTTGAGCCAGTGTTCTTGTATAGCAAAGTTACTCGTGCAGTAAAATATGGGATTCTTTTTGTTGGTTTAACTTTTTTAACTTTCTTAATCTTTGAGCTCACCACGCAAACGCGTTTGCACTATGTGCAATATGGATTAATCGGCGTTGCGTTAACACTGTTTTATTTAGTGTTGTTATCAATTGCAGAACACACTGCATTTCTAACGGCTTATATTATTGCTGCAATAAGCAATATCGGGCTTATTACTATTTATACTGGTGCTGCGCTGAAGAACTGGACAAGGGCAGGAGTTATTTTTGTTCTATTATCTGCACTGTATACAGTATTGTACTCACTTTTGCAGCTTGAAGACTATGCATTATTAATGGGCACAATGTTGTTATTATTTGTACTGATGGTATTGATGTATGTAACCCGTAATCTCCGTGTAAATAGTTCGGATTTCACATTGAGTTAGTGGGTAAGGCACGTAAAATAATGTCAAAACTCGATACGCATATGAACTATTAGAGTTCATATGCTATCTAATGTACGTTCAGATCAGTTACTTTAAGCGGAGTATAATAATGAAACAGTTAGCAAGTATTGTAAGTATTTTATGTTTATCACTATTTGCAGTGGTAAGCCATGCAGGAGATGCAGAGGCTGGAAAAGCTAAGTCAGTCACCTGTGCAGCATGTCATGGTGGTGAAGGTATCAGTCCAACAGACATTTGGCCAAATTTAGCAGGTCAGAAAGAACAGTATTTACTTGCGCAACTTAAAGCGTTTAAAGACGGCACTAGAGTGAATGCTCAAATGGCACCAATGGTCGCAAATTTATCAGAAGAAGATATGGCGAATATTGCTGCGTATTACTCTTCAATGGGTTGTAAAGAGTAATAATTAAATTATTTGTAGTTGGGCTAGGTTGCGATATAACGTAGCCCTACTGCAATAATTACAACAAGCACACCTAGTAATAAATTAATCCCAATAAACTTGCGAACCTGCGCGAGGTTCTCGCTCGCCAGCTGAAAATTTTCTTGTTTCACTGCTTTACACAAGCGTCTAAATGGCGCAAAAAATACGTGCATAAAAATTAGAATCATAATAATGCCAATCACTTGCATTAGATGAACATGCCAGCCAACTCGTGCCATGCCACCATAATGTGCAATGATCATCCAGTAACCGGTGGCAGGCAACGTAATTACACAAATCCATACCCAGAAGAAAAAACTAGATAGCGTTCTTTTCCATAATTTTAATCGTTGTGGCATTTCCAATACTTTAGCTGCAGCAGGTCTTAGTGAGATATAGGCGAAAAACATCCCGCCAACCCAAATTACAGCTGCGAGTAAATGGCCCGCAATTGCGGCAGGGAAGTAATACGGTTGTAAGTCCATTATTGTTATCTCTCTTTGGGCTCTCTAATTAGATGTTATTTTTCCTTGGGTGAAGATAGTTGGTGCCTATCTACAGACAAAGTTTACTGGAACTTTGCTGCAAATTACATGCTGATAAGCTAAAGTGCGAGCCTCATTTTAGTCAAATGTAGTAAAATTATGTCAACAGACTGGATTGCTCCTTCAATATTGTCAGCGGATTTTGCGCGTCTCGGTGAAGAGGTGAATGCTGTGCTCGCTGCAGGTGCTGATATAGTCCATTTCGATGTAATGGATAATCACTATGTGCCGAATCTAACCTTTGGTCCAGTTATCTGTAAGGCCTTGCGTGATTATGGTGTACAAGCTCCAATTGATGTTCACTTGATGGTTAAACCTGTTGATAGAATGATTGCAGATTTTGCAGCAGCAGGAGCAAGTTATATCACCTTCCACCCAGAAGCTTCTGAGCATGTCGATCGTAGTTTGCAATTAATACACGACCAAGGCTGTAAAGCTGGCTTGGTATTTAATCCTGCAACACCGTTGGATCAGTTGGAATATGTACTAGATAAAGTGGATATGGTGTTGCTCATGTCAGTTAATCCTGGTTTTGGTGGGCAAAAATTTATTCCTACAGTTTTGAAAAAATTAAAACGAGCAAGAAAGATAATCGACCAATCTGGTTTGCCAATAAGATTAGAAATCGATGGTGGTGTAAAAGTAGATAATATTGCAGAGATAAAAACAGCGGGTGCTGATACTTTTGTTGCTGGTTCTGCGATTTTTAACACTAAAAATTATCAAGGCACGATAGCAAAAATGCGCGAGCAATTAGCAAGCTGCAGTAAAGTTACTTCCTAATTTATTTCTTTTAGTTTTGAATACTAATTCTTTAGCGCAAACGTGTTGCGTAATTTTTGATCTGGATGGTACATTGGTGGACAGTGCACCTGATATTGCTATCAGCATGAATAAAATGTTGCAGCAATTAAATTTTCGTACTCATGATCTGCAACAAGTGCGTGATTGGATTGGAAATGGTGCAGGGCGTCTAATTAAACGAGCGTTAACTGGAGAATTAGATGGCGAACCGCCAGAAGATTTGTTTAAACAAGCTCATCAATTGTTTTTAGACATCTATGAGCAACATATCACAGTTGAAAGTGCGATGTACCCAGGCGTATTTGAGGGTTTGACGGCTTTGCGTGAACAATCCTATGTGTTGGCTTGTGTGACGAATAAGCCGAGAAGATTTACGCCACCACTTCTGGAGGCATTTGGAATCGATCATTTTTTTGATCATCTAATTTGTGGTGATGACTTGCCAGTTAAAAAGCCTCACCCTCAAGTACTACAAACCATTCTCAAGCAGACTAACCTCAGTCCACTTCAGGCAGTAATGGTCGGGGACTCCGCTAGTGATATAAAAGCAGCTCAATCCGCGAATATGAAGTCATTTTGCGTAAGTTATGGGTATCATCAAGGGAAAGGAGTTGATGCTTTGGGCGCAGACTATATAATCGACTCCATTGCGGAAATGTCGCAATATCTTATATTGACTGGCTAAGGAAATATTTTCAATGTTCATCTCTTCGCAGAAAGGAATAACTGAGTTTTTAAGTTGGCGTTGCTAGTTCAACACTAACGTTTTTGCTCGCTTTTCTTTTTTCGCTTCAGATAGAACCAACATGGTTCTGATCTGAAAAATTATAAAATGTATGGAGATGACATGGATTCCGCACAATTTGATTCACTAACAAGTCAAGGCTATACCTGCATTCCGTTGGTGCGGGAAGTGTTAGCTGATCTTGATACTCCACTTAGTGCTTATCTAAAACTGGCGTATCAGCCTTATACCTATTTGTTTGAATCGGTGCAAGGGGGTGAAAGGTGGGGCCGTTACTCGTTTATAGGTTTATCTTGTGCTGAACACATAAAAGTGTACGGCAATAAAGTGGTGTATGAGAAAAATAATCATGCTCACGAAGAGGATGTGCAAGACCCATTAACTTGGGTGCAAAACTTTCTACAACAGTTTAGTGTGCCTGAAATTCCAGAGTTGCCACGTTTCACTGGCGGTGTAGTGGGTTATTTTGGTTATGAAACCATCCAATATATTGAGCCACGTTTGCAGAACGATCCTAAGCCGGATGTATTACAAACGCCTGATATTTTTCTCATGGTGTCTAAAGAGTTAGTGGTATTTGATAGCTTAAGCGGTAAAATTTTTATCATCGTTCATGTCGATCCAAAACTTGAGAGCCCATTAGAGACAGGTGAGCAACGTTTGGCTGAACTTGCTGCAATGCTGCAACAACCCACACCAAATATTGCTGCGAGTACTCCGCAAGCACCGGTAAACTTTGTTTCTGAATATCCTGAAAATAAATTTAAACAAGCAGTTGACGAAACACGTGAATACATTCGTGCTGGGGATGTAATGCAAGTAGTGTTGTCGCAAAGACAAAGCACACAATTTACCGCACCTCCTATTAATTTATATCGCAGTTTGCGTAGTTTGAACCCTTCACCTTATATGTATTACATGAATATGGAGGACTTTTATATCGTCGGATCATCACCAGAAATTTTGGTTCGTTTAGAAGATAATGAAGTAACCGTAAGGCCTATTGCAGGTACGCGACCAAGGGGCAAGGATGTACAGCACGATCTCGTATTAGAAAAAGAACTTTTGCAGGATCCTAAAGAACTTGCTGAACATCTTATGTTAATAGATCTTGGCCGCAACGATGTGGGTAGAGTAGCTGAAACCGGTACAGTAGAACTTACCGATAAAATGATTATTGAACGTTACTCACATGTAATGCATATCGTCTCCAACGTCACAGGGCAGTTAGCCAATAAATTAGATGCAATCGATGTCTTAAGAGCCACTTTCCCGGCAGGCACTGTAAGCGGCGCCCCGAAAATTCGCGCCATGGAAATTATCAATGAGTATGAACCTACTAAGCGCGGCATCTATTCTGGTGCTGTGGGTTATATTTCATGGGATGGAAATATGGATACTGCAATTGCGATTCGCACAGCAGTTATTAAAGATGAAAAACTTTATATACAAGCCGGTGCAGGCATTGTGTATGACTCTGTTCCTGAAAACGAATGGATAGAAACCAATAATAAAGCAGGAGCCATGATTAAGGCAGCTAAAGCAGCGGCATCCATTGTATAGTTCAATGCAAGATTGCTAGTGGCTCAGATATAAATAATTTTATGATTTTAATGATCGACAATTATGACTCGTTTACCTATAACCTGGTGCAATATCTGGGTGAAATTGGTGAGGAAGTTAAAGTTGTGCGCAATGATCAAATTGGTATAAGCGAGATTAAGGCTTTGCAACCAGATCATATTGTAATTTCTCCAGGTCCTTGCACGCCAAATGAAGCAGGAGTTTCATTAGAAACGATTACAGAACTAGGTGGAGATATCCCGATACTGGGCGTTTGTTTGGGCCATCAAAGTATTGGTCAAGCTTATGGAGGAAAAATAGTTAAGGCTCAAGAAGTGATGCATGGTAAAACTTCAATGGTGCATCATCACAATAAACATGTGTTTGAAAAATGTGACAATCCTTTTACAGCTACGCGTTACCATTCTTTAGTTATTGAAAAACAAACGATACCAGATTGTTTAGAAATTACTGCTTGGACAGAAAATGATGCTGGTGAATTAGATGAAATCATGGGTGTGCGCCATAAAGAATTAGCGGTTGAAGGTGTGCAATTTCATCCTGAATCTATACTTACAGACTTTGGTCATCATTTGTTGACCAATTTCGTTCGCCAAAACTAATTTCTGCTTTCTATTATGGATATTCAGCAAGCCATTAATACAGTTATTGAAGGTAATCACCTCAATACAGAACAAATGACTAGTGTTATGCGTACGGTAATGTCCGGTGAAGCTACCCCAGCACAGGTTGCAGGTTTCCTGGTTGCATTGCGAATGAAAGGTGAAGTGGTTGAGGAGCTTACCGCTGCCGCTTCAGTAATGCGTGAACTTTCAGCGAAGGTGGATATCGCGACAGATAATTTAGTAGACACATGCGGTACGGGTGGAGATTCCAAGGGTACTTTTAATGTTTCAACCACGGCAGCATTTGTGGTCGCTGCGGCAGGTGCACGTGTAGCAAAACATGGTAATCGTTCGGTTTCTAGTAAATGCGGTAGTGCAGACTTATTAGAAACTGCCGGTGTTAATTTACAACTAACACCAGAACAGGTTGCAAAATGTATAGAAGAATTAGGTATAGGGTTTTTATTTGCACCCGCGCATCATAGTGCAATGAAACATGCGATTGGGCCACGTAAAGAATTAGGTGTGCGCACCATGTTTAATTTATTAGGACCACTGACTAACCCTGCAAATGCACCGCATCAAGTTTTGGGTGTATTTAGTGAACAGTGGATTGAGCCTCTGGCAAATGTTTTGCAGTCTTTAGGTAGTAAGCACGTTTTAGTAGTACATGCCGATGATGGCTT
>JABDMD010000112.1 GCA_013001685.1 Gammaproteobacteria bacterium
CTTCAATAGATGAGTAAATTGCAATTACACCAAAGTATAAAAATAAAAGTATTAATTCTGAAGTTAAGCGGGCATCCCATGTCCAGTACGTACCCCAGGTAGGCTTACCCCAAAGCATTCCGGTAACCAGCGCAATCGCGGTAAAAACGGCTCCAATTACAGCACACTCGGAAACTACGATTTCCGAAATCTTTGTTTTCCAAACTAGCGCAACAAACCCAGCACCGGCCATAACCATGTAAACAAACATAGACATCCATGCAGCAGGAACATGAATAAATATTATTCTATAAGACTCGCCCTGCTGATAATCAGTAGGTGCAACAAGCAACCCCCAATAGAGTCCAATCACAAACAATATAATGGTTAAACCACCTAGCCACGGCAGCCATTTACCAGACCACTCATAGTAGTACTTTGGAGAAGATAATTTATGAAACCATGCCCACATACGTTAACTCATACTAATTTTTAAAGATGCACTTATCGCTAGAGGTGACAAAATTAAAGCTAATATCAATCCTGCACCCAACATTGCCACATGCCCTGAATAGGGCAAGCCCTCAATTGCAGCGCTAACTGCTCCAGAAGCAAAGATTAAAACCGGTATATATAATGGCAATACTAGCAAACCTAATAATACACCACCTCCACGTAGACCGGCTGTCAACGCCACGCCAATTGCGCCTATTAAGCTGAGTATCGGTGTACCGATTAATACCGTTATAAATAATGTAGGTATCGCTTGCTGTGGTATATATAAGAGTAAAGCCATTAAAGGCACAATAACCAGCATAGGAAGACCGGTAATCAACCAATGCGCGATAACTTTGCCCAGAATCAATATCGTTGGTGGATGCTGACTTAAAAATAACTGCTCGACACTGCCATCATCAAAGTCTTGGCGAAAAATACTTTCCATCGAAATCAATGCTGCTAATAGCGCTGTAACCCAGACCACACCTGGCGCCAATTGACTTAAAAATTCTTGATCCGGGCTAACCCCTAAAGGAAACAAAGTGACAACGATTACATAAAATAAAATTGGGTTCATCAATTCTGCACGTCGACGGAATGCAACTAATAAATCGCGTCGTATAATTGTGAGAAGTGCGCTTAACATTTGTGTATAAAGTTAATTAGAAAGATTAATTCTTTTCATTTGTGCAGCTGGAAGCACCAGTTCACGGTGAGTAGTAACAATCAACATTCCTTTTTTTTCTAGATGTTTTTTCAACACAATTTCAAATTCAGTAACAAAGTCTCTGTCTAATGCTGTCAATGGCTCATCCAAAATCCATAACTGTCTTTCTTCCAGCTGTAGTCTAGCCAAAGCAACACGGCGTTTTTGACCGGCAGATAATTTACGAGTAAGAATATTCCTTTGTTTAAATAAACCAACTTTACGAATAATTTCCTTAATCTCCTCTTCTTTTCTATCCGAACCCACCAGGCGTTGCGCAAATATAAGATTTTCCAATACCGTTAGATCTAGCTTTACTCCTGATGCGTGGCCTATAAATGAGATTTGTTGCTGATAACTTTCATGACCATCAATGGATGTACCATTCCAGCTTATTTCACCTTCAGCAGGATAATTGAAGCCGCATAAAATTCTAAGCAAACTCGTCTTGCCACTACCGTTACTCCCTTCAACGACTAATGCTTCACCCGATTGAACCTCGAAATGAACGTTAGAGAATAGCTCGGTACTGCCCTTCACACATTTCAAGTCATGTGCTTTGAGTACGCTTACCTCCTTTGTGCGCATAGCATTTTAATAGTTAAGGAAAAATGTAGGTTAAGATTGGTAACTCATTAATTACATAGAGATCTTAACACGTGGTGGCGTAGAAGCGACGAACCAAGGCCTGACACCGATAATTGGCACGATTCGATCCGATGGAATAGCTTGTTAAGCGAGAATTTGACTAGCTATGTAGTTGAAAATGAGGCCTGAAATTCACAAGCACAATCAGTAGAATAGCGTGCTTTTTAGCAGCTATCTAAATTGATCGACATTTTAACCACTTGCGTATTGTTTGATGAGTATCTTTAACCCTCCTCTACCTAGCAAAAATCATTCTCATGTGACTTGGGGCCGCACCTATGGATGCAGCAAAGGGTTAGCGCTAGCCAAAGCAGTAGAACAGTTCAGCGGTCTGACTTTAATCATCTCTCCAGATATTCAAACCGCACACACTTTAGAAAGTGAACTCGCCTTTTTCTGCAATCAAGAAATTGAGATCTATTTATTCCCTGACTCAGAAACCTTGGCTTATGATGTATTTTCCCCACATGAAGATATTATTTCTGATCGCATCCTAGCGTTAAGCGCCTTACCTAACACACAGCAAGGTGCATTAATAATTTCTGCAGGTACGGTTTTATCTAAATTAGCCTCTAAAGATTTTATTCTTGGGCAATCCATAAATCTTTCCATAAGCGATCAATTAAATTTAGAGACTTTTAAACAAACTTTAGTGAAAGCAGGTTATCAATATGTGTCACAAGTTATGACACATGGCGAATTTGCAGTACGCGGCTCTATTATTGATCTGTTCCCAATGGGCAGTAACCAACCTTACAGAATTGATTTATTTGATGATGAAATTGAAACCATTCGAACATTCAATCCTGAAACACAAGTATCAATAGATAAAGTAGATTCATTCCAAGTACTACCTGCACGAGAATTTCCTACAGACGAAAAAGCTATTAAACGCTTTCGCCAGAATTACAGAATTCAATTTGAAGGTGACCCAAATAACAGTGTGATTTACCGCGGGGTAAGTAACAATAATCTACCATCAGGTATTGAATACTACCTACCACTATTTTGCGAAGAAACTAGCAACTTTTTTGATTACATTCCCGACAAAAGTCAATTAGTTTTAATCGAAGACATAGTAGATGTCGCAACCGATTTTGAGAACGATGTCTTTTATCGCTACGAACAACGTAAATATGATTTAGAACGTCCTCCTCTTCATCCAAAGCAACTTTGGATTTCTAGCGATTACTTTGAAAAAAGTATATTTAAATTTAATACCATAAAGTTGCAACAATATGAGCTGGAACAATTGCATCGAGATCAATATAACTTTGATGCACAAGCGCTTCCCACGTTAACTATTAACTCTCGTATCAAAGATCCTGCTAGCGAATTAATTCGTTTTATTGAAAACAGTGGAAATAAAATATTAGTTCTAGCAGAGTCCGCAGGTAGAAGAGAATACATATTAGACGTACTCAAAGGTTTTCAAATTACCCCTACTGTAGTTGATTCATGGCACGATTTCTTAGTTAAAGACCAATCACTTGCCATCGCGATAGGACCATTAGATGATGGCTTGATACTGCAGCAAGAAAAAATTGCAATTGTTACAGAAAGTAATTTATTTGGCGCACGAGCTAAACAAAAGAGACGCCGTCGCAGACAAATTCGTGATGCAGAATCTTTAATTAAAAACCTCTCCGATTTAAGTGAAGGTTCGCCAGTAGTACACGAAGATCATGGCGTAGGGCGATTCAAAGGTCTAAAAACCTTGAGCCTAAGTGGAACTGACACTGAATTTCTTACGCTAGAATATGCAGATGGTGACCTTCTATATGTGCCCGTTTCATCACTACATTTAGTAAGCCGTTACAGCGGCGCATCTGAAGAAAATGCACCTCTTCACCACCTTGGCGGTGAAGCATGGAAAAATATTAAACGGCGAGCTGCACAACGAGCTCGAGATGTTGCCGCAGAACTATTAGATATTTATTCGCGACGCGAAGCCAAACAGGGATTTCAATATAAAATTGATCACATTGAAAATAATGCATTTTGTAGCACTTTCGCATACGAAGAAACACCCGATCAGTTAAAAGCGATTGAAGACGTAACAAAAGACATGGAATCTACTCGGCCCATGGATCGTGTTATCTGTGGAGATGTAGGCTTTGGTAAAACTGAAGTCGCGATGCGTGCAGCCTTCATAGCCGCGAATGCGGGCAAGCAAGTTGCAGTACTTGTACCCACCACCCTTCTTTGCTCACAACACTTTCAAACTTTTAGTGATCGCTTTGCAGACCTACCCATAGAAGTTGAATGTTTATCAAGATTCATTCCAGCAAAAAAACAAAAAGAAGTGTTGGCAGGATTAGAGAGCGGTATTGTTGACATTGTTATTGGTACGCATAAGTTATTTAACACTTCGATTAAATTTAAAAATTTAGGCTTGGTCATTGTTGACGAAGAACAACGTTTCGGAGTACGTCAAAAAGAAATATTGAAAAAAATGCGTACTGAGGTTGATATTTTGACCTTAACCGCAACCCCAATCCCAAGAACATTAAATATGTCGTTGAGTGGTTTGCGTGACCTTTCTATTATCGCTACTCCGCCCAACCAACGACTTGCCATTAAAACATTTGTTGGCACCTGGAATGACAATATGATTCAAGAAGCTTGTTTGCGCGAAATGAAACGTGGCGGACAAGTTTTTTTCTTACATAACGAAGTGAAAACGATAGAAAAAGTTGCTAAAGATATCCAGCAACTGCTACCAGATAGCACAATTCGAATTGCGCATGGGCAAATGCCAGAAAAAGATCTAGAACAAGTCATGCTGGATTTTTATCATCAACGCTTCAGCATATTAGTCTGTACGACGATTATAGAAAATGGCATCGATATTCCTACGGCCAATACCATTATCATTAATCGTGCAGATAAGCTTGGACTCTCTCAACTTCACCAAATTCGAGGTCGTGTCGGTCGATCTCATCACCGTGCATATGCTTACCTCATCGCTCCCCCACGTGCAGCAATGACCGCAGATGCTGTTAAACGTTTAGAAGCTATCGAATCCTTAGAAGATCTTGGTGTAGGCTTCACACTCGCTACCCATGACCTTGAAATTCGTGGCGCGGGTGAATTACTAGGTGCCGAACAAAGCGGCCAAATTCATGAAGTAGGCTTCACTTTATATAACGAATTACTTGGACGTGCTGTAGAGGCATTAAAAGCTGGCGAAATACCAGATCTAGATCAACCTCTAGACCAAGGCATAGAAGTCAATTTAGGTGTACCCGCACTCATTCCTGATGATTATTTGCCTGATATTCATGGTCGACTTGTAATGTACAAACGCATTGCTAGCGCAAAAACTAATGACGACTTGGATGACCTTGAAATTGAGCTGATTGATCGATATGGATTGTTGCCAGAATTTGCCAAAAATTTATTTTTAGTTACTCATCTAAAATTGCTAGCTAACAGCTTTGGCGTATCTAGAATAGAAATGAGTCATGAGACTGCACGAATACATTTTGGCAAATCACCGAAGATTGATACTACTAAAATCTTGGAGCTGATTCTTGAAGAACCGGATACCTATAAGCTTGATGGTTCAGAAAAGCTCACCATTCACACGGTAACTGAAAATATTGGGGAACGAATTGACACCATCGTGAATCTATTAAATGATCTACAATTAAAACAAGCCGCCTAACCTCTTACACACAATTATATGAACTATTTAACTAAGCCTTGCTTCATTCTCATTTTATTGTTTTTTTCGCAAGCAGCGATAAGTAAAGATTACATTGTTGAAATGATATTTTTCGCCAACATCAACTCAGATGCTGACTCAGTGCATCTATCAAATCAAAGAGTTGTTCAAAATCTTGGCGACTCGATTTCACTAAATCAAGGTGCACAATCAAATGGATTTATTCCCCTTACCTCCGACATATTTACACTTTCTGGTAAAGCCGATTCACTTAATAAATCAGGAAAATATAGAGTTCTAAAACATATGGCATGGTTGCAACCTGGCCTTGCTAGAGAAGATGCTATTGCTGTTCGTATACACGCTGGTAAAAACTATAAAGATGAGTTTAAAGAACGTTCTTTTGCAGATGCTGACTTTGATGACAGAAGAATACCCACAAACCATCCAGTGAATGAATTAGATGGCACAGTGAAGGTAGTACTTGGACGTTTCCTACATGTATATACAGATTTGGTTTACCGCAAAGTCTTTAATCTCTCATCCGGTGATGCTTTAGGTCGCAGCCGTGTTCTTGCTGACTTCCCCATTAAAACCCATCGTAAAATGCGCAGCAGCACATTGCACTATATTGATCATCCATATCTTGGCATTCTGGTAGAAATACGCTCTGCAAATTAACTTTTTTCCAATCCTCAAAATACTTTCAACCATAAAAAAGCCCCACTTAAAAAGTAAGGCTTTGGATTTAATGAACCTATAATTTTAAATTACACTAGTTTCTTTCTTCTAGCTGCGCCCAAACCTAGCATTCCTACACTTATGTCTTCTAAGATTTCGATTGCTTATACTTTTAACAGTAAGCTTACTAAAAGCTCTTTCACAGATACCATCCCCACCTTTATAGCTTGTTCAATTTCTTGCATTGTAATTTCACTTTTACCTTTTCCTGCAGCCCAATTTACTGATAACGCACAACACGCATAATTAAGACCAAGTTCTTTAGATAACGAAGCTTCTGGCATACCGGTCATGCCTACCATATCGCAGCCATCTATTTGCATACGCCTAATTTCTGCAGCAGTTTCTAGACGTGGGCCTTGAGTCGCTCCATAAACACCTTCGTTATAAGCATCAAGATTACAATCTATTACAGCTTGTAAAAGTTTTTGTCGAAGTTGTTCGTTATATGGATGTGTAAAATCTATGTGTGTAACTTCAGACAGATTATCTTCAATATACGTATGCTTACGACTGTAGGTGTAATCGATGATCTGATCAGGAATTGCAATTCTCCCAGGCGGAATATCTTCATGTATACCACCCACTGCAGCCACAGCAATTACATCGGTGACTCCAACGCTTTTTAAGGCCCAAATGTTAGAGCGATAATTAATTTTATGTGGTGGTATCGTATGGTCATTTCCATGCCTGGCCAAAAAAATAATTTCTTTATTCGCTAATTTACCTGTTACTAAAGATGAGCTAGGAGCGCCATAAGGTGTAATAACAGTTTCATTGCTTACAATTTGCATTTCATCTATAGAAGTAAGTCCAGTGCCGCCAATGATTGCGAGTTTTGTCATGTATTATGAATTGCTCTTACTTAATTTTTGGTCAATCATTTTCAGTAATGGCATATATAGAAGATAAATTGCGCAAATAACCCTTGTAGTCCATACCCCAACCAAACACATAGCGATCCGTTACTTCTAAGCCAATAAAGTCAGGTGTAACACTAGTAGGAGTATTAGATAATTTTTTCTTTAACAAAACGGCTGACAATACTTTTTTTGCGCCCTTGGCTTGGCAATAAGCAATAAGCTCTTGCAAGGTATAGCCTTCATCCAAAATATCATCAACGATAATCACGGTTTGATCTTTAAGTGAAGTATCGGGTTCTTTATGCCAATGGATACTAACGCCTTGAGTTTTATTACGATATCGATCGACATGGACATAATCTAATATCATCGGCGATAAAATTCGCTGCATTAAAGCAGAAGTGAACATCAATCCACCTTTCATTACACATAAAATTATGGGCACCTCACTATCTAACGTAGATTCAATATCTTTCGCAACAACATCTATCGCTTGATTGATTTCTTGCTCGCTAATTAAAACATCCGCATTTTCACGAACTTGAATGATATCTTGGTGAGTTAATTCTTCCATGAATACTGAGTGCTTATGATTTAGTTAATGTACTAGTGTCGCTAGTTTCTACCTGCAGCACACGTGTTGGAAATGCCACATCGGCATTATGCTTTTCGATAATCTCATAAACCTTTAATAAAACCTCTTGCTTTACTTCATGAAATTTAAGCCAGTTTGTAGTTTTGGTAAATGTATAAATAAAGAAGTCAACGGATGATTCACTGAACTCGTTAAAATTTACAATCATTGTCTGGTTCGTATCAATCTCATCATGGCTTATTAACATTTCCTTAACATCTTTTACGATATCATCCACAACTGCAATATCGCTGTAGCGAAGCCCAATGGTTTCATAAATTCTGCGATGAGACATGCGCGATGGATTTTCAACAATTATGTTCATAAAAATCGAATTTGGAACATAGATGGGTCTTTTGCTAAAGGTGCGAATACGCGTTTGCCGCCAACCTATTTCTTCTACCGTTCCTTCCAGTTCTTTATCTGGCGAACGTATCCAATCACCTACCTTAAATGGCCGATCTAAATACACCATTAACCCACCAAAAAAGTTAGACAATAAATCTTTTGCAGCAAATCCAACTGCAATACCGCCTATGCCACCAAATGCCAGCACACCGGAAATACTAAATCCAAGAGTTTGCAACATTACTAATGCAGTAGTAATGAATATTGAAGCCCGAACCAACTTTGCTAATGCATTAGTGGTCGTCAAGTCAACAGGTTTGCCTTTTTCGCGTTGCCGTTTGATATAGGCTTTTTCAAATTCCTTAATAAATCGAATTAAGAACCAGGCAAGTGTCGCTACAATTGTCACATTGCGAATTGGACCAATGGCACGAAATATTTCAGCGTCACTTTGACTTGCTACGATTTCTGCTGCAAATAAAATTCCAATTACCCATACCAACAACTGAAATGGTTTATGAGCTGCTTGAATGAATGCGTCATCCCATGGGTTCGCAGTTTTTTCTGCTCTTGCAGATAATTTTCTTAAGAAAATTCTAAACGCGAAGTTAATTAATAATACTGCTAATACAACAAAAAACACTTGTAACACCCATGGCTTGAAGTACATTGCTAAACTTGAATCACCAAAGATTGTTGTAAAATCTATATTTTCCATTTTTAATTCTTTTATAAAGTGAGTTCGCCATAAGGTGATTCTTGATAAGACTCTATCTGTGAAACTGCATGCTGCCATTCATTAGAATTTCTTAAAGCTTCATATACTAACGGATCTTTTCTACCGTGCATGCGAGTTAAACGAATTTGCGAAGCTGGATTATTATAGTTTTCTAATTGCTCCGCAACGAGACATGCATTTTCACTGGAATTACAAATCAACGTCATATCACAGCCTGCATCCAATGCTTTTTGTGTGCGCAATAAGTATTCATCACTACAATCTGCTGCTTTCATACTTAAATCATCACTGAATATAGCGCCATTAAATTCTAGCTGTTGCCGCAATACATCTTGTAACCATAATTTAGAAAATGTGGCGATTTGAGGATCTACTTTTTCATAAACAACATGCGCACTCATTAATCCTGCTAAGCCATTATCAATTAGACGCTTAAATGGAACGAGATCTTGCATTGCAATATCTTCAAACTCTCTTGTATCCGTCGGCAATTCTATATGCGAGTCCGCAGTAACGGCACCATGTCCTGGAAAGTGCTTGCCTACGGCCTGCATACCTGCGTTTCGCATACCTTGTATATAACGTGTAGCAAGTATAGAAACAATCTCTGGGTCTTTATGAAATGCACGATCACCTATCACTTGGCTGACGCCATAATTTAGATCCAATATCGGTGCAAAACTGAAATCAATTCCAATCGAGCGTAATTCAGAAGCCATTAACCATCCACTAATAGTTGCTAGTTTACCTGCCCGCTTTGGCTCAGAGTCGTAAATTTGACCTAGCAGGTTAATGGCAGGTAATTGCGTGAAGCCCTCTCGCAAACGTTGCACACGGCCACCTTCCTGATCAATTGCAATCAATAATCTGGGATGACGTATTTCATGAATCTCTTCAATAAGTTGAATCAAACGTTCAACAGAAGTGAAATTTCGGCTAAATAAAATAACACCCCCTACTTGAGGCGATTGAAGTAATTCTCTCTCTTCAGCAGACATACAATCTGCAGCGAGATCTACCATTAATGGGCCAAGTGACATAAGTGGATTATTTGCGATTACTAACTAGAAGTGAAGTGCGCACATGAATGTGCGAATAAGAGTAGCATCATGGACGATGCCATCAAATTTATAAATCCTCATAAAGCTGTAATTTTGCCGATTCACTAGAAGTTTGTTTATTATCCTAATAGTTGATTTCTAGTGATCTGTTTTAATTAATTTTGCCAAAAAAAAGGCCGTCTTATAAAGACGGCCGAATCCAGGAGGAGTCGAGAATAACAACATGCCAAATAGAGGATATCTGTATCATGTTGAGAGGCTCAGTACTTAATAAGCATATTTAATGCCAAAATTGCTATTTTCATCTATTTCAGGCACTTATCCGTAATACCCTTGATTTATGTGGTCGACAACTACTTAAAATCCGACAATTTTGGGCACATTTGTGACAATTTATAGTATTAAAGTTCTGCAAGTAGCTTGAATAATAACGGTTTATTGGCTATTCGTTATACCCATTGCATGGCTGATTAATTTATATACAAATTCTTTTTTTAAATGCGTAATCCATCATTCGCGCATGATTTCTATTTATACTGGACAAGACTGCACATAGTCGCATCAATGCGATTCAGAGAGACTCAATAAAGAGTTGTGTAATAGGTCAGATATTAAATAAATATAAAAATAATGATTGAATCTGTATATCAAGCACTACTCGATAGCGAACAGCTTGTAGAAGACACTAATCAAAGAAAAGTCATTCAGGCTTTACAGATCCTGCATGATGAACTTAGTGCAGATAATCCGAATGACTCGACAATTATAGATCGTTTCACTACTTTTCTATCGCGCAAATCTAATACAAGAACTATACAAGGTCTCTATATTTGGGGAGGTGTAGGGCGCGGCAAAACTTTTTTAATGGATCTGTTTTTTTCTAACCTCCACTTTCAAGATAAATTACGCTTGCATTTCCATCGTTTTATGGATCAAGCACATAGTATGTTAAAAAACTATCGTGATGAACCCGATCCACTCAAATTAGTTGCAAAAGAATTCTCTACAAAAGCAAAGGTACTTTGTTTCGATGAATTTTTTGTAAATGATATTGGCGATGCGATGATTCTCGCAGGTTTGCTTGAAGGATTGTTTGAAAACAATGTTGCCTTAATTGCTACTTCTAATGTTGAACCTGGCTTACTTTATAAAGATGGCTTACAACGCGAACGTTTCATGCCAACCATCCAACTATTACAAGAACATACCAAAATCATTCATCTCGAAGGTGAAACAGACCATCGCTTTGAATTCTTACAGACAAACGATGTATATAATCACCCTATCGATGACGCTTCACGTGATTGGCTTAAGCATAACTTCCTCAGTCTAGCCAATGAACGCGTTGAATCCTCTTGGGAAAAAATAAAAATTAATGATCGCGAGATCCAAACCATTCAACATACAGATACGATAGCTTGGTTTGATTTCAAAGAGATCTGTGATGGGCCACGAAGTGCTTCGGACTACATCGCTATTGCTAAACAGTTCAATACTATATTAATTTCACATGTACCTATCTTTAATGGCAAAGATGATCAAGCTAGAAGATTTATCAATATGGTAGATGAATTTTATGATAGAAACGTTAAACTAATTTTGTCTGCAGAGGCAAGTCCCGCTAAACTATACGAAGGTACTAGTTTAGAAGCCGAATTTGGCCGGACTACCAGCCGTTTGACTGAAATGCAGTCTCATGAATATTTAGAAAAACAACACCAACCAAATTAAAGAAATTATCTAGGGAGTAAAAAATGAAATCAGCTGTACGTATAGCAATTACTGGAGCCGCAGGAAACATTGGCTATGCAGCCGCATTTAGAGTTGCGGCAGGTAACATGTTAGGCACAGATCAACCTATTATTTTACAGTTAATTGAAATTCCTCCTGCCTTAGGTGCATTAGAAGGTGTTAAAATGGAGTTATGCGACTGCGCATTCCCATTATTGGAAGACATAATATGTACAGCTGATGCAAATGTAGGTTTTAAAGATGTAGATTATGTTTTATCTATTGGCTCTAAACCAAGAACCAAAGGCATGGAACGTGCAGATTTACTCAGCGAAAACGGAAAAATATTTGGGCCACAAGGTAAAGCGATCAATGACAATGCTTCACGAGATGTAAAAGTATTAGTAGTAGGTAACCCGGCCAATACCAATGCTCTAATTGCTGCAAACAATGCGCCTGATCTGGATATGAGACAGTTCACCTCCATGATGCGACTAGATCATAACCGTGCCATTAGTCAACTCTCATCTAAAACGAATACTCCGGTTACGAAAATTAAACAAATGATCGTATGGGGCAATCATTCCCTCTCACAGTACCCCGACATTAGTCATTGTAAAGTAGATGGCAAAGATGCCAAATCATTAGTGGACGATTCTTGGTATAAAGAAGAATTCATGCCAAGAGTGCAAAAACGTGGCGCTGAGGTAATTAATGCCAGAGGTGCATCCTCTGCTGCTTCTGCAGCATCGGCTGCTATCGATCACATGCGCAGCTGGGTAATTGGCACAGATGGTGATGATTGGGTCAGCATGGGCATTATTTCTAAAGGTGACTACGGCATTGCCGAGGGCTTGATGTATTCATTCCCTGTACGTTGTAAAAACGGAAATTATGAAGTTGTACAAGGCTTAAGTATCGACGACTTCAGTCAAAAAATGATGAAAGCTACTGAAAACGAATTACTAGAAGAACGAGAAGCGGTTAAAGATTTACTTTAATGCGTGAGTGCATGGATGCACGAATATGATTAGCAACAGGGATGTTGCATCAGATTAAATTCTTTTTTTACATGAATGTCTGCTTTCGGCTAATAGCGGACATTGAATATCTAGTTAACAAGATACAATTAAAACTTCCTTCGTTCACTCTTCTTAACGACTCTCGCAAATTTAAACCTAAGTGTCAGAATAAATACACAAAAATTCACATCACTGATCCTAATAGTGGAGCATTATGTATTTATGGATAAATTAAAAGATGATGTTAATACTGACAGCGAGCAATTTCATTAATACAAAGATGCGGTTAATGCTGTAATAGCAGTGTTTGTATTTGTTTTGATTATGATAGTGCTTTTGCTTTTTGGATGAATACCTGCTTTCAACCAATAGCGGACATTTGTTGAATATCTCAATACGAATTAAGAGTCGTGTGGAAATGTTACTAATGATTAATACATTAATAGAGAGCCAGAAGAAAAAGGCTCTGACATCTCATATATATCATTCTGATTGAACCCTTGATGGAATTTCGCAGGCATAATGACAACAGTTAGTGCCAATGTCATAAATGAAATAATCACAAGAGCACGTACTTTTAAGTTTGTCATAGTATATAATTCTACTTTTGTTAAATTTTGCAACAATTGCCCATTTGGGGTTATGAAGACAAACGGGGGAATTTAGCCTATGGAAGGCATGGGCTAATGGCTATACAGATTTCGTGAATGTCCGCTTTGGGTCATTAGCGGAGTTTATAGAAAAAGTATGAATAACTTTACCGTATAAAACTTCGAAATGAAGCCAAGAAATATTTGAAATAATGCGAGTTACCATTCGATAACTCGCATATCAATGACAGTATTAAAGGTTTACACCTTCCCATTCAGTGACAAAGTCATGAATATACTTTGCGACCTCATCAGGCCGATCTTCCTGTACCCAGTGCCCGGCACGTTCTAAATATTGCACACGGGTTGGGCCAGAAATTCTTTCTTTTAGTTTTTCAGCAGCTTCACATGACATAAAGTTATCTGCCACACCCCACATCACCATAGTTGGGCAAGTAATTTTACTATGATCAACATCAGTGTCTGAATTTTGCGGGTCTGCAGAGATACGAATTAAAGACTTAAATCCAGTCATACCTGGACCACGACCCCAAAATTGCAAATAATTTTGTTTGCAATTTTTATCGGTAAAGGGTGCGCCATCATAGCTACCCATACGCATCAAAGCTGGAAAGCCAGCAACTGCTTGCGGCAATGCTTGCTCTAACACTTCATCGGGTGCGCCATCTAAACCCGCCAAGGCTTCTACTTCACACACCGGCCATTGATCGAAGCAAACTGGATTAATTAACACAAGTCGAGAAATATAGTCGCAATACTTAGTTGCAAATACTTGTGCTACACCTCCACCATGATCGTGAGCTACCAGTATGACTTTGCCTTTTAAGCCAAGACCTTCAATTACACCTTTCACTGCCTCCGCTTGATTCATAAACGAGTGCTTAAATTTATCTAGTGGCATATCTGACTGTCCGTAACCCACCATATCCATGGCAAGGGTTCGATATTGTGGAAGCTTAGCCTGCACATGTCTCCATAATCTCGCATTAGTGGGAATACCGTGCACCATCAGCAACGTAGTATCTCCGCTACCACTTTCTTCGATATTTATATTGATATTCAACCCATCTACGATTACTTCTTGTTTCATAACATCTCCTGTTTGTATGCAGTTATTATTATGTTTGTTTTAAAATTTTTAAGATTGATTTTGTATAAGCTCTTAGGAATTCTCTAGCATTTTGAGATTTACTCATTACACACATCCCTTGCGCACTTCCAGTTAATAATTTAGCCAAATCTTGTACATCTATATTTTTAGCTAGAGCTCCTTTTTTCTTAGCGCGTGTCAGCGCGCTTGAAAATGTTTCTTCCATTTTTTCAAAATAAAAAGAAACTTTTTTGGCTACTTTCTTATCCCTTGGGACTAGCTCTATCTGCGAATTCATCATCAGGCAGGTGAAATCTCCCTTACAGTCAACTAAAAATTCTTCGAGTGATTCAAAATATTCCTGAATGCCAAGCAGCCCATTTTCGTAGTTATCAATCTTATCCATTCGTTTCAGGAAAACATCATCTCGATATTTATCCATGGCTTTAAGATATAAGCCGTGCTTACCACCATAAGTCTCATATAGGCTGAATCTGTTTATGCCAGCACCTTGAATGAGATCCTCTACAGAAGTTTTTTTATAGCCGTGTTGCCAAAATAAATGCATTGCACGGTCGATAATCTCATCTTGATCGTCTATTGATTTACGGGGCACTTCTTTATTCTATTCTGAACGTATATTCAGAATTCTAGCAGACAGAGAGATTTTTTTTCGCAAACTTATATAATTTTTAAGCAAAAAAAACCCGCTAATAAGCGGGCTTTTTTATTTATTTACTTTGAGAACTAAAATTCTTAAGCAGCCGACCTTTTAGGGAACATATGGCTTCTATTGCCGCCTGTTGCTTGCTGTCTTAACGCCTGATACTCAGGCTTCTGGGTGAATTCTCCTAGAGAAACTCCGTCTAAGTAATTGTAAATCTTAGTACTTAGCTCGTCCCAAATTTGATGAGTAATGCAACGATCATCAAACTGTAGAGAAAGCTCAGTATGCTCTTGCTGAGGTTGCACATTTTCATCAATTGAGCTTATTACTTGTGCTACTGATATTTCATTTGGTGAACGAGACAAACGATATCCACCGCCAGGGCCGCGTACACCTACAACCAAACCACTTTTACGTAACTTGGCAAATAATTGTTCTAAATAAGACAAGGAAATACCTTGGCACTGAGAAATATCGGCCAGTGTTACTGGCTTATAGTTATCATTAATTGCTAAATCCATCATTGCAGTAATTGCATGACGCGCTTTTGTTGAGAGTTTCATATCCTTCACCTTCTACCTTGAATGGCAAAAATTTGGTTTGGCAAACCAAAACCACTAATCATGAGGTTATTTTAACACCAAGTAGCAGAATGAAAATGTCGACTGAACCAAATTCTGAGAATTATTATTATTCTTAAATATCAACAAGTTACAACATAATGATAACTTGCTCACTCAATTATGGTACTGGAACTAGCCTTCTCCTGCAATGGTATTTCGACATTTTTGGTGATTAGTTGATTTTTGAGAGGCTTGGCGCCGATATGGAAGCTATGACCCTGACGATCACAGTATGAAAGCCACTTGTATAAAAAGCGGTTCATCCTCCAGCGTTTAAGCAATGTAGGGTCAACATGGTAGTTGAAGGTGTGGAAATTGGGGTCTCGTCGCTTATGAGTCTGGTTCATGACCTCCGCCTGTAAGGCATCATAATAAATCCTGATCTTGAGGTTTGGATAAGCTAAAAAGCCCTCTTGTACATCAGAGAAATAATAGGTCAAGGCAATTGTTGAAGTGTATTTAGTCTGCTCTAAGACCTGAAGGTATAAATCCATGCCATTTCTGATTCTAGACACGGCGACAGATGGCATGCTGTCTTTATCGCCTAACAGTTTGCGTAAGCGTATGTAGTTACCTTCATACATCTCCATAAGTCCTGAAAATGAATTAGGCAAAGGTCCTGCCAAAATATCTCTTGGCATACGTCCTTGTCGAAGGGTTTGTATCATCGATCTATTGTGGCATTGTATCCACTACCTCATTAAATAGTTACAACCAGTTTGTATGCAAAATTAGTTTTGCATTGTTTGAAGTGTCTCACAAAGTTACAATTGTGTGAAATTGGTTTTACTTATCGTTACTTATTTAAGGATCGAAGGTACAAACGCAAAGCATAGAATTGTTCTTGACTCATCGTATCTTTTGCGATAGTTGCTTTAAATTTCTTTGTGTTATTTTGCAACACCAATACAGCAAAATAATCAAACAACCAATTAGCTGCAATTAAATTTGCTTGATAGACTTTACCGTTATTTAATTCGACTCGACATTTTCTTGTATTTCTACAATTAAGCTTATAAATTGACTTTTCTGATTTCAACAATACATATTGTTTGATTGTATACGTAGCTAACACAAATACAAAAAATACTAGAACGATCTTTACCAATACAGGTATTGATAAAAATAGAATAGAAGCAATTGCTAAAATGTGAACAGAGCATAAGCTTATAAACAAAGCTCTTGAGGGTTGCAGTGTAATACTGAAATTATCGGTAGATGTATTCAATCACTTGATTAATGTTTTGATCTTTTGAAGTTTGTCGGCCCACAAGCAGATCATACAATTCTGGATCTTGCATATCTAACATGCGTTCAAATGCATGTTGCAAATCTTCACTCGCAGTTTGGTAGTAATTGTTTAGATATTTCTGCATTAGAAAATCCAGCTCTTTCGTGCCTCGTCGACATCTCCAAGCTAGTTTTTGCAGACTTTCCATTAGAAATTAAATTCTAATTAATTTCGTCGCTCTACTATAAGCTTTTTAATTTCCGCTATCGCCTTAGCTGGATTCAATCCTTTAGGACAAGTGTTGGTGCAGTTCATAATCGTATGGCAACGATACAACTTAAATGGATCTTCCAATTCATCTAGACGTTCACCCGTTGCTTCATCTCGACTATCTGCAATCCATCTGTAAGCTTGCAATAAGGTTGCAGGGCCTAGATAACGATCACTATTCCACCAGTAGCTAGGACAACTGGTTGAACAACATGCACAAAGAATACATTCCTCCAGTCCTTCTAGCTTTTCTCGATCTTCTTTTGACTGCAAACGTTCTCGATCTGGCGGTGGAGGCGAATCTGATTGCATCCAAGGTTTAACCGATGCATATTGAGCATAAAAGTTTGTCAGATCAGCAACTAAATCTTTAACCACAGGCATATGTGGAAGAGGATATATTTTTAGATCACCTTTATAATCATCTACCGCTTTAGTACAGGCCAAAGTATTTGAACCATTGATGTTCATTGAACATGAACCACAAATACCTTCACGACATGAACGTCTAAAACTTAATGTTGGATCAATTTCATTTTTGATCTTAATGAGTATATCCAGAATCATAGGACCACAATCGTCCATATCCACTTCATAAGTATCCGTACGCGGATTCTCACCAGTCTCTGGCTCATATCGATAGACAGTTACCTTCTTAATATTTTTACTACCAGTTATGCACTTAAACGTTTTGCCAGGTTTAACAACTGAATTTGCAGGAAGTGTAAATTGAGCCATGCTTAATCCTCTTTAATACACACGTGGTTTAGGCGGGATAACTTCAACATCATCAGTTTGTGTATACATATGCACAGGACGATAGTCGATGGTGACATCACCTTTTTCATTCACAGAAACCAGTGAATGTTTCATCCAATTATCATCATCTCGATCTGGATAATCATCACGTGCTTGGGCTCCACGACTTTCAGTGCGGTTTAATGCTGACTGTGCAGTGGCCAATGCCTGTGGCATTAAATTAGTAAGCTCTAAAGTTTCTACTAAATCTGTATTCCAAATCATTGAACGATCGGTAACTTTTAAATCATCCATTTGATCATTTAAAGCTCTTAGCTTTTCAAGACCTTTTTCAATCGAATCACCTGTTCTAAATACTGCAGCATGATTTTGCATCGTCTTTTGCATTTCTAAACGCAAATCTGCTGTTGAAACACTACCATTTGCGTGACGAAGCTTGTCAAAGCGCTCTAAAACTTTGTCTACTGCACCATTCTTAAGTTCACTGTGTGGTTGCTTTGGTTTTACTAGCTCTGCTGCACGTATTGCCGCGGCTCTACCAAATACAACTAAATCTAATAACGAGTTTGAACCTAAACGATTCGCACCATGAACTGATACACAGGCCGCTTCACCAATGGCCATCAAACCAGGAATTACTGTATCGGGATCTCCATCTTTCAAAGTTACAACTTCACCATGAAAGTTGGTTGGAATACCGCCCATGTTGTAATGCACTGTAGGAATTACTGGAATTGGAGCTTTAGTTACATCAACTCCGGCAAATATTCTCGCGGATTCTGCTATACCCGGCAGTTTCTCATTAATAATATCTGCACCTAAATGTTCTAAATGAAGGTGAATATGATCGTTTTCTTCGCCAATACCACGTCCTTCATTAATTTCAACAGTCATGGACCGACTAACCACATCGCGTGAGGCTAGATCTTTTGCGTTGGGCGCATAACGCTCCATAAAGCGTTCACCTTCAGAATTGGTTAAGTATCCGCCTTCTCCACGAACCCCTTCAGTTATTAAGCAACCTGCTCCATAAATACCGGTCGGGTGAAACTGCACAAATTCCATGTCTTGCAATGGCAAGCCAGCACGTAAGACCATGCCGTTACCGTCACCTGTACAGGTATGGGCAGAAGTACATGAAAAATAAGTTCTTCCGTAACCGCCTGTAGCTAATAAAACCATGTGAGCACGGTAAATATGCAAATCACCTGTAGCTAAATCCCAAGCCATAACACCTTTACAAGTGCCATCATCATCCATCAACAAATCAGTAGCAAAATACTCGATAAAAAATTCTGCATTATATTTTAAAGACTGCTGATACAAGGTATGCAGAATGGCGTGTCCAGTTCGATCTGCCGCAGCACAAGTTCGTTGAGCAATGCCTTCTCCATAATGCGTAGTCATCCCACCAAAAGGGCGCTGATAAATTTTACCTGCATCTGTACGAGAAAATGGAACTCCGTAATGCTCAAGCTCTACTACCGCAGGAATCGCCTCACGACACATATATTCAATCGCATCTTGGTCACCTAACCAATCAGAACCTTTAACAGTGTCATACATATGCCAGCGCCAGTCATCTTCACCCATATTACCGAGCGCAGCACTCATGCCACCTTGTGCAGCAACCGTATGGCTACGTGTAGGAAATACTTTAGTGATGCATGCAGTAGACAAACCACTGACAGCCATTCCTAATGTAGCGCGTAAACCTGCTCCACCTGCACCTACCACGACAACATCGTAGGCATGCTCAATTACGTTATAAGCTTTACTCATAATTATTAATTTTTTATAAGAAGATTTTTAACAATGCAACAATCCCTGCGACTGCAAAAACGATGCAAAGAAAATTAATTAGAATTAATGTAACTATCTTTAACCAACCATGCACATAGTCTTCCACAATGACCTGCAGGCCAAGTTGTGTGTGATAAAACGTTGCTGCAACAAGTAGAATTAACAAAACAGCTACATAAGGTGTTTCCAACCATGCTAATACCGTTTCATAGCTAGCATCACCTAACATTGCTACTGCGAAGGCTAACCAAATTACCAAAGGAATTAGTGCGATGGCTGTTAATCTTTGTAACCACCAATGTCCAGCACCTTCCTTAGCAGACCCTAAACCTTTTGCTTCTGATAGTGGTGTTCGTAATGACATAAAAAATTTACGTTATATTAGTTAAACGTTTGTGCAGTAATACGCTGCACCCCAAACGGCAATGGTGAGTATAAAAGTTACAATAATTACCCAAACACCTGACTTTGTTGTAGTACTTTTCTCAAATCCATAGCCAGCATCCCAGAATAAATGCCGTATGCCATTAAAGAGGTGTAAAAAAAGCGCGAACGTCCAAAGAATTAAAAAAGTTTTACCAATTTTGTTGGTAAGGTAACCACGTATCCACTCATAATATTCTGGATCAGAGGCAACCGCTATGAATATTGCCACCATCAGCACGGCGCCAATTGTGAGGGCAACACCTGTAATACGATGCAAAATTGAGATTGCCATTGCCAAAGGCCACTTATAAATCCCCAAATGTGGCGATAATGGCCGCTCTAAGTTAGCCATGTAACTCCTCTTATACTGTTTGCTATTACACCTCTGATAAATCTGCTGCTCAATCGACAACAGTTAAGAGGTGATGATATCGATTTATTATGCTCTGAATACTACCCGATTGACGCTGGATATTGAACATATCTCTAAAGAAATGCGAATAATAACAATCGCTTAAATGAATTTAATTGTATGATTTATGATAGATTTAAGCCTCTTCACGTGATTTATGTGGAATTCTTTTAGTTTGGTTACATTTTAAACAACTTATTATGAACAATGATTGGCAGACTTTCTTATCTAGTAATAGCGCTGTATTAGACAAGCATGAAGCTGCTATTCCAGATATGGAAAAAACCTACCTATGCAATCTTTCCGAACTTGGTTTGATAAAAGCAAGTGGCGAAGAAGCGTTAAGTTTTTTGCATGGGCAATTCACTAATGATCTAAATCAGGTCAGCCCTAGCCAGAGCCAACTTAGCAGTTACTGCAATGCTAAAGGACGACTTCTGGCAATATTTCGTATATTTAAACTAGAAGATGACTATTACTTAATACTGCGTAGAGATGTATTAGAAGTTGTACTTAAAAAACTCACCATGTTTAAACTCATGGCAAAAGTAGAATTAGCAGACGTAACAGATGAGTTTGTGTTGTTTGGAATTGCAGGTCCTACTTCAGATACAATTCTAAAAGAAATTAATATTTCTGTTCCTACTGTAATAGATCAGTTGATACAAGAAGGAGAAACAGTTGTTATTCGCACTCCAAGTGAAAGTTCACGATTACTTTTTATAAGTAAAGCAGAACAAGCTAAGACAATATGGAAATCATTATCTAACAAAACCATTCAGTCATCTTCTAATGCCTGGGCTTTGCACGACATTCAAAGTGGTGTTGCACAAGTTACTACAGAAACTAGCGAAGCTTTCATCCCACAAATGGTTAATCTAGAACTGATTGGCGGTGTTAATTTTCAAAAAGGCTGTTACCCAGGACAAGAAATCGTCGCTCGAACTCATTATTTAGGTAAACCAAACCGACGTATGTTTCGAATTAGTGTTGATAGTGAAAACTGTCCACAACCAGGCATTAATATTTTCTCAGTTAAAGATGGCGAACAACCCGTTGGTAAAATTGTTAGTGCACAAAACTCAAGCGATGAAAATTGCGATGCACTTGCTGTATTACGAACCGAAAAAGAAAATGCAGATGACCTGCATCTAGAGTCTTTATCTGGGCCTAAAATTACCATTACAACGTTGCCATACTCTTTAGAATAAAATAATAATTGAAATACTTTTTTAAAACTCAATTGCAACTTGCAATAAACATGCTGGAGCGGAGTTTCTACTTTGGTTTGAATATGGCCGAATCAAATCTTTAGAAGGATATGTATTTATAGGCCAGTGGCCCACTGAGGAATATAATTTTTACTTCCACACACATAAGGACTCGCTTTGCGCTGATCTTGTAAAGAGGAAAAATTCTACCCCTCAATATGCCAAAATCTAATTCTGTTAGTAATAGAAATTTGTTTGTTATACAGGCCGCATATGCGGAAACAAAATTACATCCCGAATAGTATGCGAATTAGTAAACAACATTACTAAACGATCAATTCCAATACCCTCTCCCGCTGTGGGCGGCAAACCATATTCAAGTGCACGAATATAATCTGCGTCATAATGCATAGCTTCATCATCGCCGGCATCTTTTTCAGCAACTTGTGCTTTAAAGCGTTCTGCTTGATCTTCAGGGTCATTTAATTCAGAAAACCCGTTTGCAAACTCACGACCGCCAATAAAAAATTCAAAACGGTCAGTTACAAATGGGTCTTCATCATTTTTTCGTGCAAGTGGGGAGACTTCAGTCGGAAATGCAGTGACAAAAGTAGGATCTTTTAGTCTTTCTTCAACGGTTTCTTCAAATATTTCTAGCTGTATTTTTCCTAAACCATAATTATCCTTAACATCGACGCCCAATTGTTCGGCAATTTTTTCTGCTTTATTCCTATCAGTTAATTCATCTTCAGAAATATTCGGATTAAATTTTAATATGGAATCTTTCAGAGTGATACGTTCAAATGGTTTATTGAAATTATACGTATCATCTCCATATACAATGTCATTAGACCCAATAACCTCATTACAAATCCCCCGCATCAGCTCCTCAGTCAGATCCATTAAATCATGATAATCTGCATAGGCTTGATAGAACTCCACCATTGTAAATTCTGGATTATGTCGAGTAGATAAGCCTTCATTACGAAAACTGCGATTAATTTCAAACACGCGCTCTACTCCACCAACTACCAATCGTTTTAAATATAACTCTGGCGCTATACGCAGATATAAAGGTATATTCAATGCATTGTGCTTCGTTTCAAATGGTCTAGCGGTCGCACCACCCGGAATCACATGCATCATCGGAGTTTCTACTTCTATGAACCTACGCTCCGAAAGAAAATCACGCAGATATTGAATAATCTTAGTACGTGTATTAAATACTTTGCGCGACTCTTCATTCATAATGAGATCCACATAACGTTGGCGATAGCGTTGTTCTTGGTCCGTTAGACCATGGAATTTTTCTGGCAACGGTCGCAATGATTTAGTAAGCATAGCTACAGTTTCCATTTTTACATATAAATCGCCTTTACCAGATTTATTAATCGTACCTTCAACTCCAATAATGTCACCAATATCCCAGGTATCTATTTCTTTAACTAATTCTTTACCCAAGCCTTTGCGATCTAAATACGATTGAATTCGCCCCGTCATATCTTGCAATACAAAAAATGGCCCGCGTTTAGCCATAATGCGACCAGCAACTTTTGCATGTTGGTTTAATTCAACCAGTTCTTCTTTAGATTTTTCACTAAACTTTTCTTGCAAGTCTTGGGCATAGCTATCCCTACGAAAACTATTTGGGAAAGCATTATTACTTTCGCGTAATAAATTTAGTTTTTTACGTCGCTCAGCAATAAGCTTATTCTCGTCTGCACTTTGGTCTTCTGCTTGTGTTTTATTTTCTTCAGACATAACTTTTTACTTATAATCCGCTCTTTAAACTCGCTTCAATAAATTGATCCAGATCTCCATCCAAAACAGCTTGTGTATTTCCCGTTTCAACCGATGTACGTAAATCTTTAATTCGTGATTGATCTAGCACATAAGAACGTATTTGGCTGCCCCAACCAATATCTGCTTTATTATCTTCAACTACTTGTTGCTCACCTTGTCGCTTTTGAATTTCTAATTCATACAACTTAGCTTTAAGTTGTTTCATCGCCACATCTTTATTTTTATGTTGCGACCGATCGTTTTGACATTGTGTCACAACCCCGGTGGGAACGTGTGTAATTCGTACTGCAGATTCAGTTTTATTAACGTGTTGTCCACCTGCACCACTGGCACGGTAGACATCAATACGTAAGTCAGCAGGATTAATATCTATTTCGATATCATCATCAATTTCAGGCGAGACAAACACGGCAGCAAAAGAAGTATGCCTGCGG
>JABDMD010000127.1 GCA_013001685.1 Gammaproteobacteria bacterium
GGCATACTAGGCTCAATCGCATACCCCTCTTATCAAGACCATATAAGAAAAACAAATCGTGGTGATGCGAAAGCGAATTTGCTTGAACTCTCTCAGTTTATGGAACGATACTATTCAGAAGTAGGTAGCTATACTGGTTCAACTTTACCATTTAATACTTCGCCTAGAAATGGAAATACTAAATACAATATCACTAGTATTATTGCAACAACTACTTATACACTTACTGCAACACCAACAGGTGTGCAAGCTACTGATACCGCATGTGCAGCTTTAGGGATTGACTCAGTAGGCGTAAAATGTATTAAGGGTGGTACAAAATGTTCCAACAGTGCCACTGCATCTGTAAGAGAAGAAGTTGCACGCTGTTGGTAGAGAATATTTTTCTCTTATAATTGTGTTATTTGATAAAAAGTGACTTCTGAGAGCTTAAATAGTATCTGAGTAGAATTGTGAGCTATATCTCAGTCCAATTGTCTTATGTAGGCAACTTTTCGTAAAATCATATACATTTTTAGTAGTGGGTACTCCTATAGTGAATTCTCACATAGCAGGCATGAGCATGAATAATACATGTGGATTTACATTAGTAGAGCTGATGATTGTGGTGGTAATTGTTGCCGTCCTAGGTTCAATTGCATACCCGGTTTATCAAGATCAAATGCGAAAAACACACCGTGCGGATGCTAAATCTGCATTAATGGATGCTGCAGCAAAGATGGAACGGCATTACGTTCAATTTGGGCGCTATTCAGCAACACTTGCAAATGTAGGTATTGCAGCAACAAGCCCTGATAACTTCTATAGTATTGCTGCAACAGTTACGAACCCAAGCTCACAAACTTTTACTTTGACCGCTACTCGTGCAGGACAACAAGCTGGGGATAAATGTGGAAACTACACAATTAATCAGGTGCAGAATCGATCTGTAACTGGCGGTAGTTTGACTTCTCAACAGTGTTGGTAGGGTCAGTTTAGATTTTCTCGGAATATTTTAGGTAGTGGAAACACTACGTTTTCAGGTTTACCAAGATCTTCAGTCACTACAGCTTTTTCTTTTTCTTTTAAATGCTGAATTACGCGTTGTACTAATATTTCGGGTGCCGAAGCACCTGCAGTAACGCCGACTCTAGTTTTATTATCCAACCAGGAATCCTGAATATATTCTGGGCCATCTATAAGGTGAGCTTGAATGCCTTTTTTATCTGCAATTTCCCTTAAACGATTTGAGTTAGAGCTAGCCTTAGATCCAATTACTAATAAAAGATCACAGCTTGCTACTAATTTCTTCACCGCATCTTGTCTATTCTGTGTCGCATAACAGATGTCATCTTTTTTTGGGCCAATAATATTAGGGAAGCGATTTCGTAATGCATCAATTACGTCAGTGGTATCATCAACTGATAACGTTGTTTGAGTGACAAATGCTGTTTTGTTTATATCTTTTATATTTAGGTTTAAAACGTCATCTACATTTTCGACTAAGTGTATTCGCCCACCAAAAGAATCATCATACTGACCCATAGTGCCTTCGACTTCTGGGTGACCTTTATGGCCAATTAAAATTGTATCAAGTCCATCCTTACTATAGCGCGCAACTTCTAAATGAACCTTGGTTACCAGTGGGCAAGTTGCATCAAAGACTTTCACATCACGATTTTTTGCCTCTTCTTGAACGGCTTTTGAGACTCCATGTGCGCTAAAAATAACAGTAGAGCCATCTGGAACTTCGTGTAATTCATCAACAAAAATTGCGCCTTTTTCTTTTAAGTTATTGACTACGAATTTGTTATGCACAACCTCGTGGCGGACATAGATGGGTGCGCCAAATATTTTCAGTCCCCGCTCAACAATTTCGATCGCGCGATCTACACCTGCACAAAAGCCACGTGGATTAGCGAGTAGCACCTCCACTAACTGGTTTCCTCTTTAGAAAAAATTGCTTGGATGATCATTAATACCGCGCCTAGAAAGATTGCTGAATCAGCAAGGTTAAATGTAGGCCAATGGCAAGTAACTTGGTCGATTGAAAAGAAGAAAGGTAAGCAGCCATCAGCAGAAGGATAAAACCAGTCGATGAAATCGATAACATGAGCATAGAGGCTACGATCAATTACATTGCCAATAGCACCACCTAATATCAAAGCTAAACTAGCCGCGAGTAATTTTTCTTTAGAAGAGAGTTTCTTTAGCCAAAGAAAAATAAAAATACTCACAGCTATTGCCAATGCAGTAAAAAACCAACGTTGCCAGCCGCCTGCACTACTTAAGAAACTAAATGCTGCACCTTTGTTGAAGGTTAAGGTGAAATTAAAGAATGGTAAAAAAGCATGCGGATCGTGCGGAGCAAGGAAGTGTAGCGCAGCTTGTTTGCTGACTTGGTCTAGTATCACTACCAAAGCAGTCAACCAAAGCCACCTAAGCATAGTTGCGAACCTCGCCTGCACCATCAGGCAAATTACTAACACAGCGAGAACATAACGCTGGGTGCTGGATATTAGTACCCACATCTTCCCGGTGATGCCAGCAACGCACACATTTCTTATGATAAGATTTTTTTACTTCAACATAATATTCTGCACCATCACTATTTGTTATTTTTGTTGCTGTAGTAGGAGTAGCTCCATCTTCTAAATTTGCATATGAAGTTATAAACACAAATCGTAGCTCATCATTTGCGACTTTCTTTAAATACTTAGGTGCGTTCCAAATTTTAACCTCTGCATCTAATGAAGAACCAATCTCTTTATTATTTCTTAGATCTTCTAATTGTTTGCTTATGTTTTCTTTTGTCTCGAGAATGCTTTTCCAATCGTCATCTCCTATTTCTCCATAAGACCAAAACTGGTCTAAGTCATGCCATTCTTGAGTAAACACTGATTGAGTGCGATCCTTAGGCATATGTTGCCAAGCTTCATGCGCTGTAAAACTTAAAATCGGAGTAATCCAGCGGACTAATGCTTCTGCAATATGAAACATTGCTGATTGTGCTGACTTTCTCGCATGGCCATCTGACTTGGTCGTGTATTGTCTATCTTTAATAATATCCAAGTAGTTGCTGCCCAACTCTAATATGCAAAAGTTATGTATTAGGTGATAAATAGTATGAAACTGATATTTTTCATAATATTGTTTTATTTGATCTTGTAGTGATTTTGTTTTCCAAACAATCCAGTAATCTAGTGCTACCATATCTTTTGCAGTAACTTCTTCAGTATCGGGATCAAATCCATCAAGGTTAGATAGCAAGTAACGTAGTGTATTTCTAATTCGTCGATAAGCATCCGAGGCTCTAGTTAATATTTCATCAGACACATTTTGTTCATTGCCATATTCAGTTGAAGAGATCCAAAGGCGTAGTACATCAGCACCTAATGAGTTGCAAATTTTTTGCGGTGCGATGACATTACCAATAGATTTAGACATTTTCTTGCCTTCAGCATCCATGGTAAATCCGTGGGTGACGACTTCTTTATAGGGTGCTATACCATTCATCGCTACTGAGGTTTTTAATGAGGATTGAAACCAGCCGCGATGTTGATCTGAACCTTCTAAATAAAGATCTACTTTTTCACCATTATCCAGATTCACTCCTAGTCGTTTTTGTGCAACGGCATAGTGAGTTATTCCAGAGTCAAACCACACATCTAGTGTGTCACTGACTTTTTTATACTGATCAGCCTCATCACCTAGAATTTCATTTATATCTAGTTCATACCAGGCATCCATTCCAGCTTGCTCAATTTTTTCTGCAATCTGTTCTATCAGTTCTATGGTTTTTGGATGTGGTTGTTCAGTATTTTTATCAATGAAGAAAGTGATTGGTACGCCCCATGTTCGTTGTCTAGAGATGCACCAATCTGGACTACTAGCCAACATGCCTTCGATACGTGCTTTACCCCAATCAGGTATCCATTTTACCTTTGCAACTTGTTTATTTACCTCCACTAAAAGGTCTTTAGCACTCATGCTGATAAACCATTGTGGAGTGGCCCTATATATTAGTGGTGTTTTAGTTCGCCAACAATGTGGGAAGCTATGCTGGAATTTAGTTTGATAAATTAAGCTGTTATTAGTAATTAGGGTTTCAATTATTTTTTCATCTACCTTATATACATGCTCAGCAGCAAATAATTCAGTTTCTTCTTTAAACACTCCATGGTCATCAACAAGGTTTAATGTGCTAATGGAATATTTTTGGCCAACGTTGAAGTCATCTATGCCATGGTCAGGCGCAGTATGAACCGCGCCTGTACCTGTTTCGGTTGTTACATGTTCTCCAAGAATCACTGGAACGGTCTTATTATAGAAAGGATGTTTTAGTTCTAAGTTTTCTAAATCTTTACCTTTGCATTTTCCTACTATTTTATAGTCGTCGATTTCATATCTTTTTAAACATGATTCATGTAGAGCATCAGCAAACAAAAAACGTTGTTTAGTATTATTGTGCTCGCATTCAACCAAGACATAATCTAGTTCAGGGTTTAGTGATACTGCTTGGTTTGAAGGTAAGGTCCATGGTGTGGTGGTCCATATAACTACGAAAATCGGGCCTTCGCTTTCTGTAATTTGAACTTTATTTAGAAAAGCACGTTCATCTACAACCTTAAAAAGTACATCAATAGCGAACGATGTTTTGTCTTGATACTCCACCTCGGCTTCAGCTAATGCTGATCCGCCAACAACACTCCAGTAAACAGGTTTAAAACCACGAACAATATGGCCTTTAGAGTAAATTTTACCTATTGCGCGAACAATATCGGCCTCAAAACCGAAATCCATAGTGCGATAGGGCTCATCCCATTCTCCAAAGATGCCTAAACGTTTGAAATCAGTCCGTTGCTTGTCAATTTGCTTGCCTGCATACACACGGCATGTATCGCGAAATTCTTTATGTGTTTTTTTAGTCCCGGCTTTACCAATCTTTTTTTCTACTTGATGTTCAATCGGTAAACCATGGCAATCCCAGCCCGGAACATAAGGAGCATCATAACCAGATAGAGTTTTACTCTTTATAACGATGTCTTTAAGAATCTTGTTAACCGCATGGCCGATATGAATGTCACCATTTGCATATGGTGGGCCATCATGAAGAATGAAGCGTTCTGCTCCTTTTCGCGCGTCACGTATTTGCTGATAAATATTTTTCCTTTCCCAAGCTTTTAGCATTTCAGGCTCACGTTGAGCTAGATTACCTTTCATGGGGAAGGAAGTTTTAGGCAAATTTAGAGTATCTTTGTAATTGTTTGTTTTTTGGATCATTGCTTATATGTTCAGCTGTTTATGCTGCAATACTAAAGAAGTCTTGTGCAGACTTTGAATCTTGTTCAATTTGTTTTTTTAATTCTTCAAAGGAGTCGAATTTTTTCTCGTCTCGAAGTTTTTTACAAAAAGTTATTTTCAGAAGATTGCCATAAATCTCTTTAGAGAAATTGAAGATATGTACTTCTAATTGTGTGCGAGTGCCAGCAACTGTAGGTCGATGCCCGATATTTGCAACACCCTGATATTCTGAGCCATCATTCATCGAAACGTTTACAGCAAAAACACCATTTACTGCGCAAATTCTGCGCTTAACTGGAATATTCGCAGTTGGGAAACCAATAGTGCGGCCTTTTTTATCACCATGAATAACTCGACCTGACATGAAATATTCTCGACCAAGCATACTTTTAGCTTTATCTAGCTCGCCTGTTTTTAAAAATTTACGAATTAACGTGCTGCTCACACGTTTTCCATCATTAACAAAGCTATCTGTGTCTTCAACTTGGTAATCAAGCTTACCCGCAAAATTTTGTAGTAATTCAAAATCACCTTTGCGGTCCTTGCCAAAACGAAAGTTATCACCAACAGTAAGATGCTTGATGTGTAATGTATCTACTAGTATTTTTTTGATAAACGTTTCAGCGGGCATATTAGATAATTCACGATTAAAGTTTAAGCAAATAAACTGGTCGATGCCAAATTTATCAATTAATGAAAATTTCTCTCTGAAATTAGTTAAGCGTGCAGGTGCGTCTTGCCCGAAAAAGAATTCTTTTGCAGAAGGCTCAAATGCAATTACCATGGAAGGTAAGTTCAACTCCTTGCTCTGCTGTGTGATTTTATTTATCACAACTTGGTGGCCAAGGTGCACACCATCAAAATTGCCAATCGTTGCAACTGCACCTGAAGAGTCACTTTTATGGTTATGTATAGTCCGAATGAGTTGCATATATTTGGATTGATTTTCGTAAAATTAGCTTACAGCAGTACAAAATCTTTTTTTCGCACACCTACTATTGCCAGCGCGCCAATATACAGCACAGCCCCTAGTAGCATAAAGCCTAAAAGTGCAGCAATGCGATTAAAGCCGCTCCATTCCAGCCATTGTGAGGCCACTGGTAAAAATTGTATTAGCGCTATCATCATCAGAACCGAAGCAACACCGATTTGGGCTAAATACTTTAACCATCCTGTCTGTATTGAAATGGATACAGATTTTTTCAGCATAATAAATAACAGCAGGGCATTTAAGTAAGCCGAAATCGAAGTTGCTAAAGCAAGAGCAGCATGTGGTCCTGGTAATTTGAACTTTGTCCATAACCACAAAAAAGCCAGATTCAAGACAATGTTGCAAAGCATTGCTATCACGCCTATTTTGACTGGAGTTTTAGTGTCTTGGCGGGAATAAAATCCTGGTGCTAATACTTTAATCAATATAAATGCAGGTAAACCTAATGCATAGGTCATCAAACTTAGCGAAGCCATGTTGGTATCTAGGACGGTGAACTCACGATATTGAATAAGTGATGTCAGGATAGGTTTAGCTAATAAAATTAATCCTATAGTAGATGGGAGTGCAATGACGATAGAAAGCTTCAAGGCCCATTCAAGTGTTTGGTTAAAACCTGTTGTGGATTGATTAACATACTGTCTTGATAATCTTGGCAGGATGATAGTAGCGGTAGCTACGCCGAAAATAGCTAATGGAAGTTCTACAAAACGATCAGATATGTATAACCAACTAATACTACCTACTGCTAAGAAAGAAGCGATTAGGGTATTAATTAGCAGATTAATTTGTACTACGGATGAACCAAAGATGGCGGGTAACATAAGACGGCCAATTTTTTTAACTCCTTCAGATGCCCCGGACAAGGAAAACTGTGGTAATAATCCCAAGCGACTTAAAAAAGGAATTTGAAATATAAGTTGTGCCACTCCTGCGATAAATACTCCCCAAGCAAGTGCTACCACCGGCTGATCAAATCTAGGTGCTAACCAGAGTGTTGCAGCAATCAATGAAAGATTTAAAAATGTTGGTGTGAAGGCGGGTACTGCAAATTGATTAAAAGTATTAAGAATTCCAGCGGATAGAGCTGTTAATGAAATAAACAATATATAAGGAAAGGTTATACGCAACATTTGCCCAGCGAGCTCAAAGCGCTGTGGCTCATCAACAAAACCTGGTGCAAACACATATATAAGTAGTGGCGCAATTAATACACCAACGATCGTAATCAGTAACAGTATTAAACCAAGTACCCCAGAAACATGGTTGACCAGATTTTTCATTTCTTGCTCGGTATGCTTCTCTTTATACTCAGATAACACGGGCACAAAAGCTTGAGAGAAAGCGCCTTCTGCGAACAGCCTGCGTAAGAAATTAGGGATACGGAAAGCGACAAAAAAGGCATCTGTACTGCCTGTGGCACCCAAAAAGATGAAAATTACAGCATCTCGGATATAGCCGAAGATTCTGGATATAAACGTCATAGCGCTGATGACAGCCGTAGACTTGAATAGAGCGCGATGTTCAGCCATTTGTGGGTAATTATAAGGTGTTTATTGGGTTATTTGCGGGAAATACAGGGGCTTGAGGTTGACATTTTTTTATCTAACTACCATAGTACGCGACCCGAACGAAACAACTATAGCCCAGAAATGAGGCTATAAATTGACAAAAATAGGATCAACTTTGGCTAACATACAATCAGCTAAAAAACGTGCTCGCCAAGCGATAAAAAACCGCATACACAATGCTGGGCAACGCTCTCATCTACGTACCAAGATCAAAGCCGTAGTCAAATTGATTGATGCTGGTGATAAGGATGCAGCAGCTGAAGCATATAAAAATGCTGTGCCAGTGATTGATGCATCAGTAAGCAAAAAACTGATACATGCTAATAAAGCAGCGCGTCATAAAAGCCGCTTAAACACCCGTATCAAATCTATGTAACCGAGTACTGTGAGGAATTTTCCTCTATAGTACTACTAGATTATCTCGGTGGATCAACTCCGGTTCTTCAACGTAACCAAGCGTTGACTCTATTACTGAGCTCGCTTTACCTTTTAGCTGTCCAGCCTCTTTTGCGTTGTAGTTAACAAGTCCGCGCGCAATTTCTTCACCTTTACTATTCACGCAACTCACAACTTCGCCTCTTTCAAAGTTACCTTTGACATCTTGTACACCAATTGACAATAAACTTTTTCCATCTTTGCAAATGACTTGGCAAGCGCCATCATCAAGTACAAGTTCACCATTAGTATAGAGTTGGTTAGCAATCCATTGTTTACGGGCAACGAGTGGTTCGTTGTCAGGGTATAACAATGTTCCATGCTGTTTACCTTTTGCAATTTCTATTAAAACATTCTCAACTCTTCCTGATGCAATTATGGTTGCCGCACCTGCACGGGCTGCTAGTCGAGCAGCAGAAACTTTAGTTAACATTCCTCCGCGCCCAAGTTCTCCAGCACTAGGACCAGCCACTTTATCTAAAAATGAATCATTGGCTGAAATATCATCGATAGGTTTATTATCTGCCCGGGCTTTATTTGAATGTTCTTGTGGAGGTGATTCAAATACTCCTTGTTGATCCGTCAATATGATCAACGTATCTGCTTCAACAAGGTTACTTACCAATGCAGCAAGTGTGTCATTATCACCAAATTTTATTTCATCCGTTGCAACGGTATCATTTTCATTTACAACAGGAATTACTTTTAACGATAAAAGTTTTCGTAGCGTTGTACGAGCATTTAAGTAACGTTTACGATCCTGTAAATCTTCATGGGTAAGTAAAACTTGTGCGCTATGTAATGCATGTTTCTGCAAGCATGATTCATAAGCTTGAACCAAACCCATTTGCCCTACAGCTGCAGCGGCTTGTAATTCATAGACTGCATGAGGTCTTTTTTCCCAAGCTAAACGGTTCATGCCTTCAGCAATTGCACCAGAAGAAACCAAAATCACTTCCTTACCTGATTTAACTAAGCTGGCAAGTTGTGTAGCAAGATTAGCAATAGCCTCCATGTTTAAGCCGCGGCCGTTTTTTGTTACTGACGAACTTCCAACCTTGATTACCCAGCGTTTACCTTCACTAACTTGTTGTCGCTTATTCTCTAATTTATTGCTCACTTTTCAGTCCATCTTCTGTCTCATATAAATAATGATAAATACTATTACATAATTCTTCAGTACCAGATTTATTGATAGACGATACTGAGAATACAGGTCCTTCCCAGTTTAGTTCTCTTACACATTTATCAATAGTTGCTTGGCATTCATCTTCAGGAAGTAAATCAGTTTTAGTAAATACTAACCATCTGTCTTTGCCGCCAAGCTCATCACTGTATTTTTTTATCTCATTCAATAATGAGTAATAGTCTTTGTTAAAATCTTTTTCGAATTCAGTAGGCGCCAGTTCAATCATGTGTAATAGTAATTTTGTACGCGACAAATGTTTTAAAAACTGTATACCTAAACCTGCACCTTCTGCAGCACCTTCAATTAAGCCAGGAATATCTGCTATTACAAAACTCTTATGCGGTGCGATGTACACCACGCCTAAACTTGGGTACAAAGTTGTAAAATGATATTCCGCAACCTTAGGCGTAGCCGAAGACAATGTTCGTATTAACGAAGATTTTCCAACACTAGGCAAACCTAGTAATCCAACGTCAGCGAGTAACTTAAGCTCCATATGCAGGTCGCGCACATCACCTTGTTCGCCTGGTGTGGTTTTTCGTGGTGCACGATTAGTAGAGGTTTTAAACCGAGCATTACCTAAGCCATGCGAGCCACCTTTGGCAACTAATAATTGCTGATTATGTTTGGTTAGATCACCAATAATTTCTTTTGTGTGTGCGTCTTTTACGATCGTGCCCAAAGGGATCCTGATAAATTTATCTTCACCTTTTTTGCCTGTGCGATCTTTACCCATACCATCTTGGCCGCGTTGCGCTTTAAAGGAACGTGAAGTACGAAAATCTGCCAATGTATTGAGGTTTTCGTCAGCAACTAAATAAATACTTCCACCATCACCACCATCACCACCGTCCGGTCCACCAAGCGGAATATATTTCTCTCGCCGAAAGCTGAGACCGCCATTACCACCGTTACCGGCCTGGACGTGGATTACTGTTTCGTCAACAAACTTCATGGGTAATTTTTATAATATGTGTGGGGTTTATGGTGCAAAAAAAAGCCCCGTCTAAGCGGGGCTTTGCAAACTTATAAAAATAAGTATTTATTGCACCGCTTCTATGCGCACAAATTTTCTATTCTTCGGACCTTTTGTTTCAAATACTACACGACCATCTGCTTTAGCAAATAATGTGTGATCTTTACCGCAGCCAACGTTTACACCAGGGTGAAACTGAGTACCACGTTGGCGTACGATGATATTTCCTGCTAGCACATCTTCGCCACCAAAACGTTTTACGCCGAGTCGTTTAGACTCTGAATCGCGACCATTGCGAGTACTACCACCTGCTTTCTTATGTGCCATAACTAAATCCTGTTATCTATTATTTAGAGATCCCGGTAATCTTTACTTCAGTAATAGACTGACGATGTCCCATACGTTTCATGTGATTCTTACGGCGCTTAAACTTGATGATTTCAATTTTTTTAGCACGTGCTTGGTCTTGAACCTCACCCATTACTTTGCCGCCATCGACATAAGGAGCGCCAATTGTTACATCATCTCCATCAGCAAGTAAAAGTACTTGATTAAATTCAACTTTCTCGCCAGGATCGCCAGCAAGTTTTTCGACCTTTATTTGGTCTCCTTCCTGGACACGGTATTGTTTTCCGCCAGTGGCGATAATTGCGTACACCTTGAATTCTCCGCTATGAGGGGTCTAAAAAGAGGCGCAATTTTAGCGATACAGTCCTGGTGGGTCAATCTAATATACCTAGATTTGCCATGTATAGTAATGATATATCTAAAAAAAACAGCCTAAGTAGCGATTCCAGGCATATAAATAAGAGTAAGAACCTAACCAATATGGATTTTAAAAGCATACAAGACCTCGTAGCAGAGGACATGGAAGGGGTTAATAATGCCATTCGTCAATACCTTCACTCTGATGTTGCCCTGATTAACCAGATGGCAAATTACATTATTAATAGTGGGGGGAAACGCTTACGGCCCATTTTGGCCATTCTGTGTGCTAGAGCTTGTGGCTATTCAGGTGAGAAGCATTACCTGGTGGCTGCGATTATCGAGTTTATTCATACCGCTACATTGCTGCATGACGACGTTGTAGATGAGTCCAATTTGCGCCGTGGGCATGAAACCGCAAATGCGATTTGGGGAAATGAAACTACTGTATTAGTAGGAGATTTTGTATTTTCACGCTCATTCGAAATGATGGTGGATGTAGGTGAAATGCGTGTTATGGAAATATTAGCGCGTGCATCGAATACGATTGCTGAAGGTGAGGTGATGCAATTACTAAACTGTAATGATCCAGATACTACGGAAGACAGATATATGATGGTCATTCAATCTAAAACCGCTAAGTTATTTGAAGCGGCCTGTCAGTTAGGTGCAATCCTAGCGGGTCAAAATAATGAAATCGAACAAGCTTGTGCTGCATATGGCACACACATTGGAACTGCATTCCAGCTTAAAGATGATTTGCTAGATTACCAAGCATCACCAGAAGAGATGGGTAAAAATATAGGTGATGATTTATCAGAGGGTAAGCCTACATTGCCTTTAATACATGCTTTAAAAAATAGTCAAGGATCAGCTGCTGAAATGATTCGTGATGCAATTATTAATGGTGGTAAAAAGGATATGCAAGAAATCATGCAAGTTATCGAATCTACTAATGCAATTTCTTACACTGAAGATTCAGCAAACAAACAAGCACAAATTGCTAGAAAACAAATTGAAACATTACCAAGTAACCAATATCGAGATGCCTTATTAGAACTAACGGACTTTGTAAATACTCGTAATAATTAAGATCTTTTAATATTGCAGTAAGTAAGGTTTTGGGATAGATATTATTTAGGAATAAAACGATAAAAGTATTATGCAGCAGTTTCAACTGAATCTGAGAAGAAAATTCGGATTGAATGAGCAAGCTCAGAGTGTTGATTGTTAAGCATTCTTAATATTGAATCAAAGCTTTTCGCTCTGAGATTTAGCCCATTGAGAGCTTCATTTTTAGCTGCCCAAAGATTGCTGCGCTTGTCCCAGTGAAAACTTACTTGGTGGTCATTTAATTTAAATGTGATAGTCATACTCTCTAAATTATTAATAATAATATAACCTAGTCTGAGAATGTTATGAGCTTGTTTAGGCGAAGTTAACAATATGTGACTATATTATTTGTATCACATAGTAAAAGGGGCAACAGAATAGTCGCCCCTCTAAATTAAAGCTGGAGCCTGATTAGCCCCAGAGTATTTTTTAGCCGAGGTGCTTAAATACCTCGTCCATGCTGTCTTTTGCATCACCAAACAGCATGTCGGTGTTATCCTTTAAGAATAAAGGATTATCTACACCGGCATAACCTGAAGCCATACTACGTTTTAACACGATGCAAGAACTGGCTTTCCACACTTCTAATACCGGCATGCCGGCAATAGGACTGTTTGGATCAGTTTGTGCGCTTGGATTTACAATGTCGTTCGCACCGATGACTAATGAAACATCTGTATCAGGGAAGTCATCATTGAGTTCATCCATTTCTAGTACGATGTCATAAGGTACTTTGGCTTCAGCGAGTAGCACATTCATGTGACCAGGTAAGCGACCGGCAACAGGGTGGATACCAAAGCGTACATTCTTACCCTTAGCGCGAAGTTTCTTGACGATTTCACTTACGGTGCCTTGGGCTTGTGCTACGGCCATACCGTAACCTGGAACGATGATGATGTTGCTCGCATCTTTGAGTAGACCAGCAACTTCTTCTGCAGTAGTAGAGGTAACCTCACCTTCTTCGTCACCTACTATTGCTACTGCACCACCACCGGTGCCAAAGCCACCTAAAATTACGCTAATAAAGCTTCGGTTCATTGCGCGACACATAATGTAACTCAAGATCGCACCACTGGAGCCTACTAATGCACCTACAACAATTAGCGCGGTATTACCTAGCATAAAACCGGTAGCAGCAGCAGCCCAACCCGAGTAACTGTTTAACATCGACACCACCACTGGCATGTCTGCGCCACCGATAGCCATTACTAGGTGGATGCCAATAACACATGCAATTGCGGTCATGATTAGCAGCGGTATTAAACCCGCTTCGTGTGTTCCTGATTGTAAGAACATGTAACCAAGATAGATACACACTAAAATTGCAATCAGGTTCATTAAGTGTCGACCTGGCAAGGTTAGTGGTTTACCGCCGATGATGCCTTTGAGCTTTCCAAACGCAATAATGGAACCAGTGAAGGTGATCGCACCAATAAAGACACCGAGATAAACCTCGACATCATGAATGGCCTTTTCTGAGCCTTCAAAATGTGCATTGGGGTCTAGGTAACTAGAGAAACCCACTAAAACTGCAGCGAGTCCGACCAAGCTATGAAAGCCTGCAACTAATTCTGGCATTGATGTCATCTCAACCTTCATAGCAATGAAGGCTCCAATGAGCCCGCCGATGATCATTGCAGGGAAAAGGATTTCAAAATTACCAACGCGACCACTTAAAATGGTTGCACCAACAGCAATTAACATTCCTAGCATTCCAAAAAGATTTCCGCGACGTGCAGTCTCCTGGTTACTTAATCCATTCAAGCTAAGAATAAATAGAGCACCAGCTGCTAAATAAGCTGCACCCAGCATTTGAGGATTCATTGTTAAACTCATTTCCTTGCTCTCCCTTATTCTTCTTTTCGAAACATCTGCAACATACGCTGCGTTACAGAAAATCCACCACCAATATTAATTGAGGCTATCAAAACAGAAACGGTAGCCATGACTAATATCGCCGTCACGCTACTTCCGATTTGTAACAATGCACCAACGATAATCACACTACTAATTGCGTTAGTTACACTCATCAGTGGTGTAT
>JABDMD010000128.1 GCA_013001685.1 Gammaproteobacteria bacterium
AGTTAGGCAGATTGAGATGAGTGGGGCTGAGAGGCATTAACGCTCTTTAAATTTCCTTAATACATTATCTCCGATATTCAGAAAATGCTCTTTGACTTGAATATTAGCGATGCGCCGATCTGGAAGATGACGTCGGTCTCTTTGAACAACGATACCGTTACTAGTTATTACGGGAATTTTTGAGGGTGATTCAAAAGATCGTCGATCTTCTTGCTTTCGACGGTCTAGTATAAAAGTAATTGCCATAACGGATTCCAACTAATCTGTTATTTATAAAACTGAAGTACATTATACGCCTGAATGGTCATAATTTGTAGATCAGGATCTTTTAAACTTGCATAAACCGACCATACCGAAATCTTTACAGGCCATACAATTTGTATTGTTCATTATCTTCTTATTGTGTGGTGAGTTTTTACAAGCCAGAGAATATTCAGGCAAAGTTATTAAGGTTACCGATGGTGATTCCATCAAATAATGTACTCCCATAATAAATATACGCCAAAGCCAATTATAATGACCCATAAAATGGCGCTCATCCACATGGTTTCATCATTTGTGCCTATATCTACTTGCTCCTCAGACATCGCCTCAAGTTCATCTTCAAGATGTTGATTCGCTTTATTGTAATCTTCTGAGTCATCGTCTTTAAACTTCTTGGGGTGCTCGGCATCGATGTTTAGATCGTCCCATTTATCCATAAATAACTCCTATGTAAATAAATGCTCACTGTCACTACGCCGCTTCGAATTGCGTTTGTAGTGAAATTTCTCATCATTAATCACCTACTTTTTTTTAAATTCTATAACTGTGAATATAGAGAATTATTGTGTTAGATCAATAAATCACAATCTTACAAGTGATTCAAGAAGAACGCAGAAACCTATGTTTTAAATTTATCTATTGAATGACCGCTATTGGCCGAAAGCGGACATTCAGTCTATTCTAGATCTGTTATTGTCAAAACAAGTTGATGTATGTCACTAGTGGTTGGACTCATATCCGACTAAAATGATTTTATAAAAATATATTAATAAAGAAACGAAAATTATCATGAAAAAATTACTCATTAGCCTAATAGTATTGGTCGTTATTATTGTTGGTGCTGGGTATTTTTTACTCGGTAATTTAGACAATATTGTTAAAGTGGCGATAGAAAAATTCGGCTCTGAAGTGACTCAAACGCATGTCGGAGTTGGCAGCGTGAAAATTGGGTTAACGGATGGTTTAGGATCTATTTCTAATTTAAGGATTGGCAACCCCAAAGGATTTAAAAGTGATGATCTATTTCATATGGATAACATTGGAGTGCAGCTTAATTTAGACAAGCTTTCTAAAGAAGTCATCGTGATTAATCAAATATTAATTGATGGCCCTTCTATTACCTATGAGCTGGCTAAAGGTGGTAGTAATGTTGATGCGATAAAAAAGAATGTAAACGCCTATGCTGGGGGAAGCTCAGACGGTAGTGACAGCGATGGGCCTAAGCTAATTATTGAAAACTTAATTATCAAAAATGGTGATATACACGTGTTTTCGAGCATGATGAAAGGCAAAACCTTGTCTACAAAACTTCCTGCTATTCATGTGCGTGATATAGGAAAAGATTCAGGGGGCGCTACGCCTGCAGAGGTGGCTAAGAAAGTAATTACTATACTGACCAAACAAGTAGGTATCGCAGCAGGAAAATTAGATTTGCGCTCATTAATGGATGAGGAAATGCTAAAAAAACTAGGAGCTGATAAATTGAAAGAAGTCGAAGGAACTACTGTAGATAAGTTGAAAGATATAGGCGGTGGAGCAGGCGATAAACTTAAGAAGTTGTTTTAATATCTTCACAACCAAAAAACTATAAGTAACTTTCTAAATATTCCAAAAAAGTAAAGCTCAATTAACACTGGGTGCTTCCAAAGATGCTCCATACCAAATATTAGTATGTATTGAATGTCCGCTTATGGCCGAAAGCAGACATTCGCAAATGTTGTAAAATATATTGATTAATAATTTGATAATTTTTCAGTACAGAGTTTGTCTAAATAAAGTCATTTATAAAATCATTTATTTTGGCTTAATAGTGCTCGTTATGGTAAATATTTCATATGCATCTGAAAGGGAATCTACTATTTGTGGGTGGTTCAAGGAGAGACTTTATTTTCAACTCTGGAGTTCTGCCGCACCTCATCCAGATGAATCCAGAATTAAATCATACAAACATATTGAAAAGGTTAAATTTACAACATCTGATAATAAGAAGCTGAATGGCTATGTCCATAGAGCCCATAGAAATGAAAATGGAAAAATAGATGCGAAGGGTTACATTCTAGTAGCTCTAGGAAACGCAATGATTGCTGATCAAATGATTGGCGAATTAAAAGGATTTGCCAAAAAAGAATTTGATGTCTATGTCTATGATTATCGAGGATATGGCACATCGGAGGGAAAGAGAAGAATCAATGCAATGATTGAAGACTATAAGGAAATTATTCCATTTCTAAATGAAAAATATGAAATAAATATGTTGTATGGTATTTCACTGGGCGCCGCGATTATATCAAATGCCATTGGTTCTGGGGTTCACTTTGATAGAGCTGTGCTCGACTCAAGTCCAAGCCGATTTTCTAGCTACGGTTGTCCCGAAGAAATAGATCCTATCAACAATCTACCAGAAGACTCTTCAAATATTTTGGTAATAACCGGGCAGATAGATGGGGTACTTAAACCAGCTATGACATCAGAGTTTAGGTTGTTAGCAGAACGCAGAGGCGCAACAATTTTTGATGGTAAAGAATATGCACACCCATTTATGGATCGAGATCCAGCAATATATCAAGATAGAATAAAACGAGTAATCGATTTTTTAACTGGTACGGATAGTTACTAATCTCATGTAAAACTTATCAGAAATTAAAGTGAACACTAAGG
>JABDMD010000129.1 GCA_013001685.1 Gammaproteobacteria bacterium
GTGACGTATAACTGAACCTTTTCAGCATTTAAAGCTTCACTCCATACGCTTCTTCTCAGACTGACCCAGAAAAGGGTATCTATAAGTGGCATTGCACATGCCATTACAAACTAGTTTTAATCACAGCCTGTTCGTTCAGACAAAGGAAAATATGCATGACTGAAGAAATGCAACACATACTATATAACCCCGTTTACCTCATTATTGGCCTCACCATCGCATACATTGTTTGGAGTAATCTCGCAGGCAATAAAAAATAATTCGTAGGCACAGGGATGTGTGAGTAAGATTCGCATCTTGGATGATGCGTTCAGATTAAATCTTTTATTTATCAAATGTCCGCTTTCGGCTAATAGCGACCAATCACTTAGATTAAATATTCACTCTTTGTTGTTGCAGTTGCCTGAAGCTAGGCACGACGCATATAGGACTTGTAACTAATGCGACATAAGTATAGGTATTTCCGCGTTTCTTGATATTTCAAGAGTTACACCACTTAATACAGCATCACCAAGTCGTGAATGCCCGAAACATCCCATGACGATTAAATCGGATTCCTCTTGTTTAGAGAGCGCAATAATTTTATCACCAATTACCTTATCAATTTCCATTGGCAAACCATATTCTGTTACTGCACTGTCAATTGACTTTTGATCTATCCTAGCCTTTATCCCATGTGTTGTTAGATAAGAATTTAGTAACTGTTTTTCCTGTTTATTGTCGGAAAACGTTATTATTTTTACTTCTTCCGCTTCATGTAATAGTGGAAGTGAATCATGTAGAGCGCGTGCAGACTCTCTAGTGTTCTTCCAAGCAATTAATATACGTTTAAAATTACCACTTGAAGTACTAGATGGAGGCACTAGCAACGTTGGGCAACTTGCTATCAAAAGAATATTATCTATAGCTTTATAATTACCTTCAGCTAGACTGAGCATTATTAAATCAGCATAAAGACCTTGCCTCGCCACTTCAGTAGCTACATCTCTACATTCAGAATAATTCCAATTTCCTTTTAGGCCTGAGATTTTAATTGAGGATTCAAATTTTTCACGCACCTCTTCTGCCTTACAACGAAAAGATTCAACATCTACAATGCCTGGCATATTTAGCATTGTTCTGCTTAACGGTAAAACATATACTCCTGATAGATTCCCTTTGCTTGTTTTAGCTATATTTGTTGCAATATTTAGAAAATTGGTACCAATAATTTTGTCTTCGAGCAACACAGTTATATTTCTAAACATTGACCATCCTTTTTATTTAAGTTGCGAGGTGTTTTCTTCTTTACTAATGACTCAATATTTTCTTATCTTTGTTAGCTTATATTAATAATATTAACAAAAAATTATTACACGCCTGCTTCATTTGCCTTCTGACCCTTGCGATATGTTGTATAGATGTATATAGGGATCGATAAATCGCTCAAATGCTGTTGGATTAATGGGAACACTTCATTCCATTTCAAACCACCAACACCAGTGGCCAGTTTCGGTAAAGCAATACTATCAACCTCACCTTTTTCGATCTCATGTCGCAATCTTCGCAAGCAATGATTAACATTAGGTAATGTCGCTCGACCAGGTTTGGCGCCGTGTTCATGCCCTCCTTCCTGAGTAAGTAAGTTGTAAATCCGCACCCCATCCACACCACCCCACATCCAAATTTCTCCTGCTTTTGGGTGCGACTGGTGGGCATAATGACGAAAATCTTTAGCCATTGCTGGCCAATGTTCTCGTAGCTCAAGGGCTAGTCCGTTATTAAAATGATCATTCGGAGCCACACCGTGGGCAATGGCTTTTGCTTTTGTCATTAAAATATCTCCAGCAACTTCATGAATCATCGGATAAATCTCCTAAGAAATTTTAAATTATATAAAAGATGTCTACTTTGGGTCGTTAGCGGACATTCACACAATAAATTTATGCAGCATCATTACCATTAATTTTTGGAAATTTTGCTTGCAAGTATTCGCCAAAATAACGACAAGCATCAATATAGGTAAAGACACCTACTAATTTTCCATGTTTAGTTATGACAGTAGCTCCAATATGTTTATCCGCCATCGTTAACAAAACATTTTCAAATGGTTCGTTGATATCGACAATATAAGGCTTAGACATATGTACATGCAAAACCTCAAGCGATTGTTCATTATCACCATTTACCATCTTCTCTCTTGCCTCAACATCTCCCCCAGTAATGACACCCACAATTTCCCCACTATTCATAACTGGAATATGATGGATATTATGATCTTGTATCAATTTCCTTACAGTAGTAAGAGTCGTTTCAAGTTGAACAGAATATGGGAAAGGAGTCATGGCGGCTTTTAGGGTAGGTACCTTTTTCATATCAAATAAAATTATTTATTATGCCTTTTCGGCCATATGTGGACTTTCACTATTTGAGAGAATTGTTAGGCATTCGACTTAAAATTACTCGACCAAGGAATAGGTTGAGTAATAGCTGCGAATAAGAGTAAAGCAATTTAGAGCATTTATGCTTGCTCTCCAAGTGTCTTAAAGATTTCATTAAAATCAGCCTTCTCGCTCTCAACGAAGACACCGACAGTACCCATCACTCAAACAGAGAAATCGCCCGCCGATACTGTCCACCCATTTAATGGCGACCAACTCATGCCTGTGTGTTTTGAGAAACTTTCCGAATGTATTTTGCCCATCATGTTGTTCGCGGCACACATCACTGCAACCCTTCCGGAGTGCTCTTCGGAAATACCACCTTTGCGGACCACAACCTTACCTGTATGTGTAAATCCCCCCGCTGCAATTGCACTGTTGAGAGCCATGAGTTTATCTAGATCACTAGCCATTCAATACCGCCTTTCCTAATGCTGGGATCTGAATATTTTTCCAATATGTTCATCGAAAGATAATGCATACTCTTGAAACTGATTTGATTTAAATCAAAGAAAGGTCCGTTGGTTCATATTCTTAATGTCTTGTTCCGGAATGTCTGTTTTCAGCCAATAGCAGACATTAAATATTTTTGACTTGTAACTTTTGATCTACGCCTCCTATCGGCCAATAGCGGACATTCAAGAATCAAGGTTATCTCTTATCTGAGAAACAGGCATTATATTGCACTAGATCAGGACAATATTTTTCAATCTTTGTTTGTATTGTGGTTGTTATTTAATTTGTATATTTAGGAACTTGATAAGTATCTTTTTTTTAGTTGTAACATATTGAAAAACCTACAAAGTTCTAAGGATGTTAAAAGTGAATGATAAGAAAATAAAACTGGTGAGCACAAAGGATGTTGCAGTTAACTCAGCTGGAGTAGTGCCAGATATTGATAGCGAAGCTGAGATGGTAATGAATACTGCTGAAGACGTGCTGACCAGAGAGGAATTACTTGAACTAAAGTCGTCGCGTGATTTTTTTGGCCTATTGCAAAAAAAAGACTTTAGACTTAAGAAATTCAAGCAAGCTCTTGAGTACGAAGAAGATCTACGTTTGCTTCAAGGAGAGCTGGTAAAATTACAACGTTGGGCTCAAGAAGAGCAACGTCGTGTAGCTATTATCTTTGAGGGGCGTGACGCAGCTGGTAAAGGCGGAACGATCCGACGTTTTGTGGAACACATGAATCCTCGTGCAATGCGTATTGTCGCTTTACCTAAACCAAGTGAAGCCGAGGTTGGCCAATGGTATTTTCAGCGTTATGCCAAACAGTTGCCAAACGAAGGGGAGATCGTTTTCTTTGATCGTAGCTGGTACAACCGTGCCGTGGTGGAACCTGTCAATAAATTTTGTACTGAAAAACAGTACAAGCAATTCATGCGTCAAGTTCCAGAGTTTGAGCATATGCTCTATGAAGATGGCATCGATCTTATAAAATTCTGGTTCTCCATTTCTAAGAAAGAACAACTCAATCGCTTTGCATCACGCAGAACGAATCCGTTAAAAGTATGGAAACTGAGTCCAATCGATGAACGTGCTCAAGAATTGTGGGATGACTACACAAAATATAAGCAAATGATGTTTAGCAAGACACACACCACATTCAGCCCGTGGATCATTGTGCAAGCCAACGACAAAAAGCGCGCACGCCTAGAAAGCATTCGTCATGTACTTTCGAACTTTGATTATGATGGTAAGGACAGCGCCATCACTTTGTTGCCCGACCCAAACATCATCACACGTTATCATCGTTCGGCTACAAGTATTGACTAGATGCTCTTGTAGCAGTTAATTGAATATATTTCAGTGAAACTTTAAATGTCCGCTTTGGGCCGTTAGCGGTCATTTAGATAAATCTGTTCGCACGTCATCCAAGACACGTCTCTTATTCATGCGGTCGCTTCTGACATCGTGTCCTCACGCGACACTTGTGTTTCCTCCGCAACTGCTCCTGTGTTGCTCTACCTCCTGCATCCATTCAGTCGTGCACAACGTCCATGTGCTCACACCTTGAGTCGTTTGTGGTCATTAAACAGCTTGACTTTAAAAATTTCCAACCCTATATCACCTTAGTATATTTATATAAATGCCTTCCCCATAATTATTAAGGATGGTTTAAAACTCGTGATTTACTGACACAAATCAGTAACCTCCTAACCTTAGAGATATAAAATTAAAAAAGAGGTAGGTTAAGTAGTGTTCAGATGTATCTAAATGTTAATGAGGGTAGCAAAGGAAAATATTATGAAAGAAGATAACAGCAGACATCCCCTAATTACATTAGTTTGGATATTGTTAACTATTACCGTGTTTGTAGCAATTTTAAGCACAATACTTACAGCTTTGTCATAAATAGTTAACTGAATACATAAAGTTAGTTACATATGCTTTCTGTTCAAAGCGAACGTTTAGATTAATCTGTTCGCGCCATCCAAGACGCGTCTCTTATGCTCACACCCCTATGTTCAAGCCCTAAATCGAAAACCTGCATCAACTGGTTAATCTGTACTCTCTTTACTATAAGGCAACTTGGAAGATCCATACCTTAATACAACGGATGCAATCGTTAGCAATAAAATAGCCCCTGCAAGATAAATAATATCTAGTGCATTCATTTCTTTCATACCCAATATTATAAATCGCGTGATCGCGACAATTGATATGTAAATCGGATAACGTACTGGGAGTTTTCCGCTGGTGAAGTACAACGCTACCATGGTCAGGATTTCTAAGTAGATGAATAGCAACAAGATGTCGTGCAACTCAACTCTGGCTTGCAAATAAATTACATACAGTTCCTGGCCAATCGCAACAATGGTCGCTAAGGTAATCAGCACAAGACCTGCACGCTCTACAAATAAGATAAAGCGCATGATTGGATGTGAATTATCTAACGTAGGTTTAGCCATAAATCACTCCAATTATTACTCAGGTTAAAAAAACAATTCTTTTAATTTAGCACCAGGATTCTCTGCCACCATAAACGCCTCTCCTACCAAGAAAGAGTTGACGCCATTTTCCATCATCAGTGCGACATCGCTCTTTGTGTGAATACCGCTTTCTGTCACCACATGGCAGTTATCTGGAACTTTAGTCAACAAATTAAAGGTTGTATCCAATGATAGATCAAAGGTGTGTAAGTCGCGATTGTTAATTCCGATCATAGTAGGCTCAAGCTTTAAAGCGCGATCCATCTCTTCCTCATTATGCACTTCTATTAGAATATCTAACCTTAACTCTCTCCCAAGCGCAAAAAGCTCTGCCATCTGTTCATCTTCAAGTGCTGCGACAATTAATAACAGACAGTCAGCATCCACTGCACGTGTTTCATAGACTTGATAAGTATCAATTATGAAATCTTTACGTAACATAGGCAGAAAACAGGTTTTACGCGCCAATTCTAAAATGGCACATGAGCCTTTAAAGAACTCGGTATCGGTCAATACCGACACACAACTCGCACCATTCATTTGGTAACCAGCTGCAATTTCCATCGGGTTAAAGTTTTCTCGCAGAATACCTTTACTAGGGGAAGCACGTTTAATCTCTGCAATAACACCCGGCCGTTTCGCAGCTTGTGCGCCACGCAATGCACGCTCAAAACCACGCGGGCTAGGGGCATCTTTAGCCATATCTTGCATTTTCTCTAGCGGCATATGCAACTTACGCTCTACAAGTTCAGTTTTTTTATGCTCAATTATTTTAGTGAGAATTTCTGGAGTATTTGTCATTTCTATTTATTTAAAACTATTTGTATATTCTATGTATTGTTGTAATTTATTTTTAGCCTCACCAGAAGCGATTGCATCCGATGCCAAACTGACACCTCCCTCTAATGTTGATGCTTTATCACTTGCGTATATTGCGGCTCCCGCATTCAGTTTTACGATATTTAACGCTGCGCCTACTTTGTTTTCTAAAACACTATTGACTATTCGCAGGCTTTCAGTGGAGTCTTTGGCAACAATATCAACAAGCTTCCCCTCATCAATACCAAATTGTTGTGGTGAAATACTATAACGAGACACAGCACCATCTTTTAGTTCAGCAATTTGAGTATTACCTGCAATGCTAATTTCATCTAAGCCATCATCGGCATGTACTACTAAAACGTGCTTACTACCTAAAGACTGCAAAACATTTGCCAGAGGCTCAATCCACTGTTCACTAAATACACCCAAAACTTGATGCGGTGCATTTGCAGGGTTAG
>JABDMD010000154.1 GCA_013001685.1 Gammaproteobacteria bacterium
GTATGATCATTTAACATCACAGCGGATGCATCAATACGTTTATAAACCCGCATCGCAGTATCCAGGCTGTTTGTAAACACTGAAGCTTGAAAAGAGAATGGCAAAGCATTCGCTTGCTGTATAGCCAAATCTAAATCATCGTATTCATATACACACACTACTGGACCAAAGATCTCTGCAATACTCACTTTACTTTCAGAAGAAGGACTTGCTAGCACAGTACATTCATAACAGGTTTCACTTATTGCATTCCCACCTGTAATGCATTGTGCACCCTCGTTTTTCGCCTCACTTACCCAACTACTTATACGATCAACTTCTGCAGGACGAATTAATGGGCCAACATCAGTTTTCTCGAGTTTTGGATCACCAATACGTTGTTGTTTTGCATAGCTTGCAAGTTGCTCAATAAATGAATCAGCTAAAGTTTTATGCGCAAACACACGTTGTACAGAGACACATACTTGACCAGCATGGTAATAACCACCTTTACCAAGTTTCTGCACTGCAGTCGCAACGTCCGTATCTTCTGCCATGATTACAGGAGCTGCACCACCATGTTCTAGCGCACAACGCACACCTGGTGCCAGCTTTGAACGTAACATCCAGCCTACTTTTGCACTGCCTATGAAAGTAAAAAACCCAACACGCTCATCGGTAACTAACTTTTCTGCAACCGCGATACTTTCTGGTATGACTGCCTGGCACCATTCAGTGGGCAATCCTGCTTGCCATAGAATGTTTACAAAATTTAAACATGAAAGAGGCGTATCTTCTGCAGGCTTAACAATCACCGGACACCCTGCTGCGACTGCAGCTGCCACTTGATGCACAATTAAGTTCAGCGGATGATTGAATGCACTCACTGCAACCACTACGCCTATTGGTTCTTTTTGAGTAATCGCAATGCGTTTTTCAGAGGATGGTGACACGCCCATTGGAATTATTTCACCTTGATCTGTTTTTAAGGTCTCAATGCATAAGTGAATTCCATCGATCGCACGCGTAACTTCTACTTTAGAATCAACTAGCGGCTTACCGCCCTCTTGTGCCGCCTCAGCGGCTAAACGCTCTTTTTTCTGCACCATAATTTGTGCAGTTTTTTCAAGAAGTTCGATTCTCTTATACAAAGGCAGCCAGCTGTCTTTGTCACGATACAAAGAGTAAGCAACATTCATTGCTTGATCTATATGATCTGCGTTTGCAGTTTCTACCTCAGCAATAATAGAACGATCAAATGGCGCAAGTACTTCTATAACCCCTGCTGGTGACGATGCCTTATGCAACATTAATGAATATTTTTTGTTACTCATATTTTATTAGTATTTTATTTTTTACATTGGCATAGTTAACTCACCAAGGCGTTTTGTGAGCAACATGTTTTCGCGGTAATCAATAGGCACTACTACCAAACTAGGCACACCATCATTGAACGCAGTTTCTAAGGTTGACTGCAAAACTTTACTATTATTTACATAGTAACCATTCCAGCCAAATGACTTCGCTAATAATTCCCAATCAGGGTTATTAAATGCAAGATCAGTGTGTTTGCCAAATTCAGCTTGCTGCTTCCAAGCAATCAAACCATATTCTTTATCTTCCCAGACCATGATTACGATATTGCTATTCAATCGCCTTGCAGTCTCCATTTCTTGTACATTCATTAAGAAACCTGCATCACCCGCAATCCCTAAAATTCGGCGGTCTGGATAAACTAAATTTGCTGCAATCGCTCCTGGCAATGCAAACCCCATAGAACAAAATCCATTAGGAATTAAACAAGTATTAGGCTCATGACAATGGAAATATCGTGCAATCCACATTTTATGTGCCCCGACATCAGACAACAAAATATCATCCGGCCCTAATACTTGACGCGCATCCCAGATGGCTTTTTGGGGGCGGACACAATCAGTTGTATCATCATCTCTATGTTCCGCAAGATCTTCTTGCATGTCTTTGCGGATTTGCTGTTGTTTAGTCGTATCATAAATAAATTTTGCACGATCTTTAGCTCGTGAATTTAACTCCTCAAGCGTATGAGCAAGATCACCAATTAATTCAATTTGCGGATGATAGTTTTGATCTATTTCAGCAGGCAGAAAATCCGCATGAATGATTTTCTTATCACATTTTGGATTCCATAATTTTGGATGGTACTCCACCATATCAAAGCCAAGTGTTATCACCACATCAGCTTGATCGATCAAATAAGACATTCGATCACGACTACCCAAACCGATTGTAAATAGACATTGTTCTGAATCTATATCCACACAACCTTTAGCCATGAAGGTGCTCATTGCGCCAATTTTTGTTTGTTCGCAAAATTTACGTAACTGCTTACTTGCAGCTTTACGTGCCACACCATTACCAACAAGAATTATTGGATGTTTTGCTGTCGCAATCATCTCAAAAGCATTATCAATTACTGCTTCATCAGGAACCGAACGCATATAGCGTTGCGGCTTAATTGGATTACTATCCGTCTCTTCTTTAGCAATATCTTCTGGCAATTCAATATGTACTGCGCCAGGTTTTTCCGTACGTGCAATCCGTACTGCTTTACGAATAATTTCTGGAATGGTATTTGGATGTAATACAGTAGTTGCCCACTTTGTTACTGGCTCAAACATTTTCACCACATCCATAATTTGATGCGACTCTTTATGTAAACGCAGCGTAGAACCCTGTCCGGTTAAGACAAGCATAGGTGCACGATCCATATTTGAATCTGCAACTCCTGTAATCAAATTAGTTGCACCAGGACCTAATGTTCCCAAACAAGCTGCGGGGTTACCCGTTAGTCGACCATAAATTTCTGCCATAAAAGCTGCACCCTGTTCATGGCGTGTGAGAATAAATTTAATTTTTTTGGAGTCTTCTAAAGAAATCATGAAATCAGCATTCTCTTCACCAGGAACACCAAATATATATTCTATATTTTCTTCTTCTAAACATTTAACAAAAAGATCTGACGC
>JABDMD010000155.1 GCA_013001685.1 Gammaproteobacteria bacterium
CAGATAATGTGTTGGGTAAAAATATTGAAGCAGCAATGGAAATTGTTATCGATGGCCTAACCAAAGAAGACGTGTCACTTGCTATGTATAGAGGCATTGAGGCAATTTGTGATTTGGGCAAATCACAAGGTATTGAAAAAATAACCGGTGGAAATTATGGCGGTAACTTAGGTCCGCATCATTTTCATTTAAGAGAGATTATGAATGAGTCTTACAACCGTTACATATAAAGGTAGAACTAAGCAGCGCCTAGATATGCGCTGGTTAAGTCAAGCCATTAATGAATCCACAAATAGTGATACAGCCAGAAAATTATCGTTACAAATTGGCAATGAAAAAACTAATGTTGGTGATGTTTTCGATATCTCTGGTTCGCTATCCAATCAAACCGCTATACTTGAAAATTCAAACCAAAGCATGGATTACTTAGGTCATGCACTCACAAAAAATACTGAACTTACCGTTAAGGGCGATGTAGGCCATTTTGCCGGTGCTGAACTATCAGGCGGCAAGGTGATTATTGATGGAAGCACACAGGATTATGCAGGTTGCGGCATGTCTAAAGGCCTAATTGAAGTAACGGGCAACGCAAATGATTATTTAGGTGGTGCATTTTCTGGCGATAAAAAAGGAATGTCTGGCGGCACTATTCTAGTACATGGAAATAGTGGTAATTTTACAGGCGATCTATTACGACGCGGTACTATCATGGTTGTGGGTAATATTGGGGATTACTGTGCTAGCAGAATGATTGCAGGCACCATCACTAACCTTGGTACTATAGGCAAACAAGTTGGTGTCGGCATGCGCAGAGGCACTATATTATTGCCACATAAGCCAAAAGATGTACTGACTGGATTTCATGACTGTGGACGTCATAATTTAGGCTACTTAACATTGTTGCTGCATGAAATCAGGCAATTTAAAAGTACCTTTCAATCCCTTCACCCTATGCGTCGTCGTGTACAACGCTATATAGGCGATACCACTGTTGGTGGACAGGGCGAAATGTTAATTTGGATTGGCTAAAAATTATAAGCATTTGATTTACATTTGGTATATACGCTTTTTTAGACTTTAACCGTAGACTATATTTATCAACATACATAAGTTCGATTTAGGGATTTCTGAAACCAATGGAAAAAACTGTTTCACGCAAACGCAACAAAATGAAGGGCGAAAAACGTGGCCGGCGCGTTGACCCAAAAGCGTTACAACAAGTTAAAGATTTAATCTCATCCCTTCCCGTTAGACGTGATCTATTGATTGAGTACTTGCATTTAATTCAAGACAAATTTGGTCATATCTCTGCTGCACATATCACAGCACTTGCTAGCACAATGAAGCTAGCAACCACTGAAGTTTATGAAGTAGCAACTTTCTACCACCATTTTGATGTAATAAAAGAAGGTGAACAGGCGCCGCCAAAATTAACCGTGCGTGTTTGTGATTCCATCAGCTGTGAAATGAATAATGCTGAAACATTAATTAACGAGCTCACAAAATATCATAACGGTAAAATTCGCATACAACGTGTTCCTTGTGTAGGACGGTGCGATACTGCTCCGATTGCAGTGGTAGGACAAAAACCAATTGATCATGCAACCTTAGAAATAGTTAACCAAGCAGTTGAAGTAAACGACATAGAATCTCCTATAACGAATTACATCACTTACAATAGTTATGTAAACAGCGGTGGTTATGAATTAGTAAAACGCATGTTTGACACCACAAATCGCGCTGAAAAAGTAATTGAGATCATGAAAGACTCGGGCTTACGTGGTTTGGGTGGCGCGGGTTTCCCTGCAGGACAAAAATGGGACATTGTAAGTAAACAAGATGGCCCTCGTATATTAGCGGTTAACATTGATGAAGGTGAGCCGGGAACCTTTAAAGATCGATATTTCCTAGAAAAAGACCCACATCGTTTTATTGAAGGCGCCTTAATTGCTGCCCAAGTAGTTGGCATTGAAAGCATCTATATATATTTGCGAGATGAATACGCAAACTGCTACACGATGTTATTACATGAGCTAGACGAACTTAAAAAAGACCCGCCGTGTCAGCTCCCACACATTGAATTAAGACGTGGTGCTGGTGCGTATATATGTGGCGAAGAGTCCGCAATGATCGAATCAATAGAAGGTAAACGCGGTATGCCTCGCTTACGCCCTCCTTTTGTTGCGCAAGTAGGTGTGTTTGGACGCCCTACTCTAGAACATAATTTAGAAACTTTATTTTGGGTACGCGACATACTAGAAAAAGGTGCATCTTGGTTTTCAGAACAAGGCCGTAATGGCAGAAGTGGCATTCGCTCATTTTCTGTAAGTGGCCGAGTTAAAAAACCAGGTGTGCATATTACGGATGCTGGTATTACCATAAAAGAATTAATTGAAGAGCATTGTGGCGGGATGCTGGATGATCATGAGTTTTACGGTTATTTTCCAGGTGGTGCCTCGGGCGGAATTTTGCCTGCCTCAATGGGCGACATCCCACTAGACTTTGACACCCTAAATGAACACGGTTGTTTCATCGGTTCAGCTGCGATAATTGTTTTTTCAGACAAAGATAAAGCGCGAGACCTTGCACGCAATGCAATGAGTTTCTTTGCGCATGAGTCTTGTGGCAAGTGTACGCC
>JABDMD010000158.1 GCA_013001685.1 Gammaproteobacteria bacterium
TGACACCGGCGGGAGGTTATGGTATGAATACAGGTGTGGGTGATGCCTTGGCATTAAGTTGGGTCTTGGCGGCAATCATTAAAGGTTGGGGAACAAGCAAATTATTGGCTGCTTATGAGACAGAACGGAGACCTGTTGCTATCCAAAATCGAGAAGCATCAGGAGCACACGTATTGGTAAGATTGAAAATTGCGATGGCGATGAGAGATGCCATGTATGCCGACAGTCCAAGAGGTGAACAAATCCGTAAAAAAATTGGTGATCGTATTTTAGAATTAACCAACCTTGAAAATGAAGCAATTGGTATTGAGGCGGGTTACAGATATCATGATTCTCCTGTGATTTGTTATGATGGAGAAGATGCGCCACCGTCTTTTGAACCCGATAAACTAAAACCAAGTACATATCCTGGATTAAGGATACCTGCTATTTGGTTAAAGGATGGTCGAGCCATTCATGATTTATTGAGTAATGGTTTTACACTCATCAGATTTGATGATACGGATGTTACTACTTTTGAAAAAGCTGCTATGGATTGTGGTATGCCACTATCTGTTTTAGATATAAGGGATAATAACGCAGCTAAGATTTATGAAAAGAAATTGATTTTAGTTCGTTCTGACCAGCATGTTTGTTGGCGGGGAGATGCAATGCCGAGTGACGCAAAGATTATTATAGATAAGGTGAGGGGGGCTTAATCTTAAACCTATCTGATTATTTAAAAATGACTAGTGATGGATTAGCTCTAATTCTTTATTGCATCTTTGGAGAATCCTGATTCTCAGGATTTCAAAATACTAAAGTGAAGTGTTCGTATTGATTCATTTTTTAATTTTTCATTGGCTATAACAACCCAGCTATGCGCAGTTTTACAATTGCGTCTTAGCAATTGTTCGTGGATGTGCCTCCGGCACATGCGCGCTGCGCAGAGGTGGGTTGTTCGTGGGAATCCCGAAGGCATTTCCTCGAACGGTCTAGTGTAACCGTCAGTTACGGGTTTTAAGTTACTGTTTTTCAGTTTAGAACTGACGCTCGCAATTCCGAGTGGATTCGTGAGCCTGCCCTGAGCGTAGTCGAAGGGTAGTCGAATCCGCCGCTATTGCGGTTATACATTATTGGCAACAGTTTTATTTTTTTTAAATATTAGCGAAATCCAATATGCGATAAGCGTTAAAATTGTACCAATTCCAATTCCATTACTTAAGCACCAAAACCATTTCATTGCATCCTGTCCACCTTGAAATGTTTCTTTTTCCGAAAATGAGAATGAGAGATTGCCGGCAAGTAAATATGATATTGGTACCCAAAGAATTCCCAAAATAATAATGATTTTAATGAATCCAGAGAGAATTCTGTTCAGTTTTTCCGATGGCTTTCGTAACTCTTTTATTCCCCAATATACAGATAATGGAAGTGCAATCATTCCAGCCCAAGTTATAAAAGTTCCAAGAGGAATAGAATTAGCATCATCCAATGCTATCATCAATAATGAAGAGCCCGTAACTAAAAATATAATCGTGGAAAAAGTCACGATTAAAGAACTAAAAAACCAAATTTTTCTTCTATTCATTTTTGTAATTGTTGACAACGGGAGTCCTAGCAATAACCCTGTTATCATACTACTGTTATGCATTCTGGCTCCTGCTGTAAATATGGTGTTTTATAATTTGAATATCAATAAAACGTAGTTGTAGTGATCTGTGGAGTATCTGAGTGTAAAAACTATCGAAAATGGTCAAAATAAGCGCTTTCAACCGCGCTATTAATTCATCTCCGCCAAGTATAGACAGACTTCGGCATAGGTTGTAGGCTAAAGCAGCAATTCGATATTCAGTTATAACATTTTCTTTACCATGGAGGAGTGTATGATCCATATGCCACTGACGTTTCAACGTGCCGAATGGATGCTCCACAATAGCTTGTCGTCGCCGATAATAGTCTTTATTTTTAGTAATACGATTGGTGTTGCGATCTACATGATCTTGGTGTGATGGTCTTTCAATAAACCGACCAAGTTTATTATTCGTACATATATTTCTAACTGGACAAGAGCTACATTGATCTGTGGCATATCGGGTGACTGTATATCTTCTTTTGACCCCTCTTTTAAATTTTAATAAAGGAGTCATGGTATTTCCTTGAGGACAGATATATGTATTATCGGATTTATTGAAAATGAAATCTTGTTTGTTATAACCTTCCTGTTTTTGGAGACGCTTTCTAGGTGGGCTGATGAATGGTTTGACACCTAGTCGTTCAACATATGCGATCTCAGCACCATTGTGATATCCACCATCAGCGAGTAGATCAAATTGTTTTTTATCAATTATAGATTGGGTTCTTTTGACGGCTATGCCAAGGTCGTTTCGATCGGTAATTCCTCCGCAAAATTGGTCTATAATCATGTTGTTTTGACTATCTACAGTAGTCTGAATATTGTATCCTACATGTACGATATTACGATGTAGGATAACTGCTTTGGCATCAGGGTCGGTGAGGGACACTTGACCATCTTGACTTTCAGTGCACTGATCTTGAATGTCTTCGAATCGCTGTTCTCGTGAGACGAGATTGTCCATCTTATCATGAAGAGTTTTCAGCGCCTCAACTTTTTTTTTACCCTTTAGGTTTTGATTGATGGATGTTTCTTGGTTGAGGTAATCTCCCATTTTCTTATCGAGGTAATCGATATGGCGTTGTACTTTCTTGGCATTGAAATTATTCTTATAACTATTCTGCCCACGAACTTTGGTGCCATCTACTGCTATGGTTTTACCATCTACGAGTTTCCATTGTTTTAATAATTTGACGAAGTGACGATTGGCACTTTCGATGGCCTTAGTGTTTTGCGATCTAAAATAATTAACCGTACGGGCACTAGGTCGCATACCTTTCATCAACCACATAACTTCAACGTTGATCAGGCAAGCTTTTGCGATTTTAGAAGAGGAGCGAAAGCCATTTCGATAGGCATAGAGGAGGAGTTTGAATATATCTCGAGGATGATAGGGCGTATTACCTTCTTTATTCAACTTGGCATGTTTGAAACCAAGTTCTTCAATAGGCATCGCATCGACGAATAAGTCAATAATCCTTGCAAAACTGTCCTCTGCTACCAACTGCTCCAGAGATGTCATAAAGACCTGTTCTCTTTGTGACCCTTGTTGATAATGCATCAGTAATTAATTGAATTTGGAGATACATTAAGATAAGGAATATCGCTGATTTATTTATGAAAAAGAGTGGAAGTTATTGCGCGGTCTGACGG
>JABDMD010000008.1 GCA_013001685.1 Gammaproteobacteria bacterium
GTATGTAGATGTCATAACCAACACAGGACAAATTGAACGCAGACTGGTCACCACCGGCTATGCAACTGAATATGAATATATAGAAGTGTTAAGCGGGCTAACTGAACACGAGGAAGTTCAAATTACAACATTAAATTAGTACACTCAAGTTAGTGGTATGCCACGAATTCAGCTAATGAAATTTTAAAAACTGTTTTAAGAAGCAGGGTTATTTTTTTGTATCTGTTAACAGGAAAAAGTGATCAGCCTCTTTTACCCTGGATATATATTGTTTACCCCTTGATCTGCACTTATGCATCTACTGGCCAGAAGCTGCCTGCGTCTTCATTCCATTTCATTTCACCCGCTTCAATTTTTCTTATTACTTCAGTCATAAATTCTTTAATGCCGCTGTAATTACATTCTGGCTGGCCATCACATGCATCCAGTAGCTGACCGGGTGTGCCTTTTGCTCCTGGGTCCATATCCAGAAATAAGATTGTATTGCCGCCATTGTCACCAATGGGGATCCACTTCGTATTCGCAATGCAGTCTTTAAATACACCTGACTCATCTTCCGTTTCAAAGTAGTCGGGTTCACAATGCTTGATACCATTTTTGTAGTACTCAACAACTTCTTCTAATGTATACATTCTAAATTCATCAAAAAGAAAATATGTCCCTACCTGGCCGTTATGCCATTTATATAATGTGCGTAAATCTTCGGGAAATATAATAGCTAGTTCATTTTCCACTGATTCGATTTCTTCAGCTGAAGCCGGTGGATATAATTCATCCTTAACTTGATCGATTGGTTTCAAGTGTTTTTCAAATTTTTCTAAGATCGTTTGCATATTCGACTTTCTAGTAACTACACAAAAAGAGTAAATAAATAAAAGGGGTCAGAACTCTTTTATACTCTATATATATTAATCTTGAATTGTATGAGTGGTATAACGATAAACTTGTATGCTTTTGGCCCAAAAGTCTCGATCGAAGCCTGCTTTTTGTTTCACCATAAAGAGGAATTCACGCGCATCAGGAATAGCTTCCCATACGCTGGGTAATAGTGTGCCTTTTTGACCATTGTATTCTAGAACCAGCCCATCAATGCCGGGCTGAATTTGCTCAATTAAATCTTCTTCGCTTGTAAATGGTAATTTTTCTTTTGGGCTTAATACTGATAAAGAAATTTTTAATTGCGCGAATTCACGAGGCTGTAATGGCGGAAAGCGTATATCATTGAATGCAGAGGAATATGCCGAATAGGCGACGGTATTAACCAGTGGCAAAGCTACCTCAAGAGAACCTTTGCAACCACGTAGTGCGCCATTATATTTCAGTGTTGTAAATGCGCCATGAGGTTCTTGCAGTGCTGTGGGATATTCGACTTCGTTTACTTTTAGGCACTCGCCATTTTTTAAGCCATGCTCAATGGATTGAAGTGCAATATTTAATAGATCTTGTTCATCGGTTTTCGTAAATGAAAACATAGTTTAACGTAGCAATTAAATATGACTTGCCTGTTTCTTATCGGAATAATTGGCAAGTCTTACCGGCATACGTTTTGCTCCCCACGTACCTACATGCTCTTCAAATACACCTGGACAAGTCTCGCCACAATTTGGGCATCGGCCTTGATGTAAATTCCATTCCGTAATCACATACCAGTCTCTGCCGATTAAAAGTGTGCCGCACTTAGAACAATAAGTACTGGCACCCTTTTCATCGTGCACGTTACCCGTATATACATAGTGTAAGCCGTTATCCATTGCAATTTTTCTTGCACGAGTAAGACTGCTTGCAGAGGTATGGGTTTTATTCGTCATCCTCCAATCCGGATGAAATGCTGTGAAGTGGTGAGGCACATCTGGCCCCAGGTGTTCATATATCCACTGCGTCATTTGGTTAAGTTCTTCATCGGAATCGTTTTCACCGGGTATGAGCAAGGTGGTGATTTCAAACCATACCTTGGTTTCGTGTTTGAGATATTCCAGTGTCTCAAGTACGGGTTGTAAATGTCCGTTACAGATTTTCCAGTAAAACTTTTCGGTAAATCCTTTTAGATCCACATTGGCAGCACTCATATGACGGTAAAATTCTTGTCGAGGTTTATCGCACATATACCCTGCGGTGACGGCCACCGTTGCGATATTTTTTTCACGGCAGGCATCCGCCGCATCCATGGCGTATTCCATGAAAATCACGGGATCGTTATAGGTAAAGGCAATGCTTTTACAATCCAACTGTTGTGCGGCTGTGGCTAGCCTCTCTGGGGAAGCCGCATCGGCAAGGGTATCGATTTCGCGTGATTTGCTGATATCCCAGTTTTGGCAAAATTTGCACGCGAGATTACACCCCGCGGTGCCGAATGATAAAACCGAAGTGCCCGGTAAAAAATGATTAAGCGGTTTTTTCTCGATTGGATCGACACAAAAACCACTCGAACGTCCATACGTGGTTAATACGATTTGGTCATTTAACCGCCCACGAACAAAACACAAGCCTCGCTGGCCTTCTTGCAACTTGCAAGCACGCGGGCAAACATCACACTGAATGGCACCGTTTTCCAAATGATGCCAATAGCGTGTTGGTACTGTAAATTGATCTGGATCTATACTTGCATTCATCGGTCTATTAGATAATTAATTAATTACTATCCTTATGCTTATATGATTATGATCTCTTTATGTAAAAAGTTTCAAAATACTTATTGGTTAACGCAAAAGGTATAAATATTTTTCATGACATCTATACGTAAAGCTGCCGTGGCCGGGACGTTTTATCCCAACGATGCGAGCGAACTACAAGCTTGTCTTGATACGCTCATGCATCAAACAGACGTTGACATCAAACACCCCAAAGCCATTATTGCCCCGCATGCTGGATACATCTATTCCGGTCCCGTTGCGGCATCTATCTATGGGTGTTTTGTTGAGCCAACTCTACCCATCAATCGAGTGGTATTGCTAGGACCGGCCCATAGTGTCGCTTTTCATGGTATTGCCGCTTCAAGTGCCGATTTCTTCACCACACCACTTGGCAAAATAGCAGTTGATCACGATTCTCTGCAGCCCATAATAGAACATGAATTAGTGAAGTATTTTGACTTAGCTCATGATCAAGAGCATTGTTTGGAAGTGCAGTTGCCTTTTTTACAAAGATTATTCAATGGAAATTTCAAAATCATCCCCTTAGTAGTGGGTGATACAAATCCTTCACATGTAGCGAAAGTATTGCGTGTGCTTTGGGGTGACCCGGCGACCTTAATCGTTATCAGTTCAGATTTAAGTCATTACCATGATTATGCAACCGCTAAGCGACTTGACCAACAGACTACTCAGTCCATTGAGCAATTTCATGAGGAAGAGCTTGATTATGAATCTGCCTGTGGCCGCCTGCCAATACAGGGTTTATTGAAAGTCGCTAAAGAGTTAGACATGCAATGTAAAACCTTGGATCTGCGCAATTCTGGTGATACTGCTGGTTCACATGATCGAGTAGTAGGCTATGGCGCGTATGCTTTTTATTAATATGCATTCATGGCTTAGGAAATTTTGTCTGATACTTTTTTCTTAAAATTTAAATAAACCTGCCGCCAAGAAATACAGCACGACGGCAAGCGATACTACAACGGTAAAACCAAAATGGATTGCAATTACCGTGGCGAGCACGGCACTGATTACAGATGCACAACCATTTACTGCCCAGGCTGATGGAATTTGTTTTTTCGCTCGTTCACCAAGGCGTGCAAGACCGAGCGGAAATGGCATGCCCATTGGTATCGCCAGTAGCCCAATCAACATTAAAGACACAGCAAGTTTCACTGACATTGGTGCTGCAGTGAGTGGTTCGAAAACTAAATTAGGTAACACGAGTGCGTATAACACCCCAAGCACGCCTATGGTGATGACCGCCATTACTACTAAATGATGTGCATCCTGATTAGTTTGCCAGCGCCCGGCAAGGTAACTGCCAAGACCCGCGAACACCAGAAAACCACTTAACACTGCGGCTACGGCCAACACTGGATGATGCAGGAACAATAGAAACTTTTGGATGAAGGCAATTTCGATGAAGAAAAATGCAAACCCCAACGATGCAAAATACCCGACCATGCGCCCACGGTGCACACTGTTTGTGCGCATGCGTTTCCACAACGGTAATACGATTAACACCAAACTGATTAACACCGATTGAATGAGGGTTGCGAATAAAATTACATAACCTGATTCAAGCAGTGGAATGCCGCCTCTTCCTCTTAGAGAAAAAATTTCCGGTAAGGTGCGCCATTTGAAAAAATAGAAAAAGTACGGTCGATCATCGGTTGCCGGTTTAATATTGAATTTATAATTGGCCAGGAATTGTTCGGAGGATTCGCTAAGCAACGCTTTGGAACTATTGTAATAGTATGCTTCTGGCAACATATTATATTGGTTGGCAAGTGATGCTGGCATGTCAGCATAAAAGGCCAGATCAAAGGAGCGTGTTTTACAGAATTGTTGTGCACTGGCAATTTCTTGCTTAGAAAAATCTCCATTCTTAACAAGCAAAGTAGTAGTCTGCCAGCCGCGGATTAGCAATAGCTGTTTAGCCGGATCCACAACGCCGGTACGACGCAGGGCTTCAACTGCCGTTGCGAACAGCTTGAGCGCATCTCGCGGGGGCAGCTTTACCCAACGGCTGATACCTAAATATCCACCCTTGCTTAGGTGTGCGTAGAATTCAGCAAGTGCTTCCACTGTGTAAAGATAATTTTCATTCAGTGCATAAAGACCCGCAGATGAGGCTGCAAATGAATCGATTAACGCTACCTGAATTAAGTCGTAGCGTTTTGGATTTCCCTCTAGAAAACCGCGCGCTTCTTTAATCTTTACGTCGACGGATTTGTGATCATAAATTCCACCAGAGAAATCGCGATACTTCTCGCGCAATAGTTTAACGATTTGGCGATCGAGTTCGACGGCCGTTACAGATGATGTGCCATGGTACAGTGCCTGGCGCACAAGAGTGCCACCACCCGCACCAAGTACCACTACGCGCTCAAGTTGTTTCAAGTGATACGGCAAGGCCGAGGTTAAGTTATCAAGATAAACGGAATTTTCGCGTTTGCTATATGCATTAATTGGGGTAATGGAATCACCATCAAAAAATACCCCGCGTTGTTCAGGTACTTCAACCGTGGTGTTAAGACTTAGCCCAGGGGCATGGCGCAAAGGTATGGTCGGACTGTTGATGACACTCAGCATGCCAAGCGGGCTGGAACGTTCAGTTTCGATATATGCATCTTTAACATTGAGCTGTTGCGACAAAGATTTATAAGAAGAAATAGAAAGCTTAAACCATGCAGCTGGTAGCAAGCTGAAAACAATTAGTGATGATAATGCGATGATGACAGTTATGCTGATGTGGGTGCGATTAAAACCTAGTTCGAATCCTGCAATCACCGCTGCGACAAATCCAAAAACGCATAGCACTTTGAGCGCATCGATAGGGAACAGTAGATACAAAAGTCCGACGATCGCGACGCTTCCCAACCCAGCGCCAATGAGATCTGCACTATAAATTTGTGGAACGTTGTGACGAAAACGCATAAGCGCAAGACCAATTGCGTTTGCAGCAAAGAAAAACGGCAATGCTAGTAACAAGTAGACTGCTGTTACCCGTATCATCTGTGCAGGATCCCAGAGTAATTGTTCCGGATGCACTGCGAACTGCTGCGCGAGCAAAATACACGGTAGCGCGAAGATGCTGAACAAAATCAGATTAGTGATATAAACATGATTGAAGCGATCAACCAGCTGTGACCGCAATGCAAGAAAAGTGCCGCTGGCTGCGAAACCCAACAGCGCGATGCTGATTACCATATAGGCGAAGTGATGCCATTGCACTATCGAGAATATGCGTGTGAGTAAAATTTCGTAGGCGAGCACTGTTGCTGAGATCACTGCAACCGACAATCGGGGAGGACGTGGCTCAGATTGAAGCTGTGTATAATTCACCGATATGAAATGTGTTAAGACAAAACTTTTGTAACTACTTTTGTAAATTCACATCAGTGGCTCCCAGTCAGCGGTACAAAGCGCACGGGTAGAATTTGCCGTGTTGTGACATTGCCTTCGTCGTCTTTGACAATTAGTAGAAGCTGCTGAGTTAGAAAACTGCTGCCGACAGGGATAATCATGCGTCCTCCTGGTTTGAGTTGTTGAATCAGTGGTGGTGGAACATGACTAGCTGCGGCGGTAACGATAACGCCATCAAACGGGGCGTGTTGTTCCCAACCATAATAGCCGTCACTAATCCGTACTTGGATGTTGTCATAACCCAGTTCAGCAAGATCCTTTGTTGCACGCATACCAAGTTCTTCAATAATTTCTATTGTGTAGACCTGTTGCACCAATCGCGAAAAAATTGCTGCTTGATAACCCGAGCCGGTACCAACCTCCAAAACTTTATGCTCTGGTTGTGGGTTTAATAAATCTGTCATGATGGCAACAATATAGGGTTGCGAGATAGTTTGTCCGTAACCAATTGGCAGTGGCCGATTGAGGTAGGCTTTTGATCGATACCTTATTGGCACTAGCGCATGGCGTGGTACGGTATTCATCGCTTCCATGACTCTAGGATCTAGCGCCTTCTTATCAAGGTATATACTTGTGGCCACTACATCGGTTTCGATTGCGCGGATCATGTTTTCTCGCTTGAGCGCGTAATCTTCCTCTGCTGTCAATACAACACTAGAAAATAGTAGCAGTGACAGTATGCGTATTAAGTGGAACATAATCCTACAATTACATCATGTTGAAATAATTTCGTGAATTTTCTCCAGTAGTTCCTCAGATATTGTGGGTTTCTCTAATACTTTAACTGCACCCAGTTCGAGAGCTTGAACGGCAAGTGGATGCGCTGCATCTGCGGATAAAATGATAACCGGGGTATGATTTTTACGACTCAAAAGCTCTTGCATTAAATCGATTCCATTGATGTTTGGTAAATGAAGATCTAATACAATGCAATCTGGATTGCGACCATCGTTCAAATCTGCAATAAAGGTTGCACGTGATTCATACGCTTTTGCCTCCAGTCCATAAGCCTCCATCAGTGACAACGCTGCATCACGAACACCATCATCATTATCTATAAATGCGATAAAGGGCTTCGCTTCAAGTGGTTTACTTGAACTGTGCATAGTCGGTGAACTATTTTCTGGGATCATTTCAAGCTCCTTCCACTTCCTGTTTCTTTGTGGTTTTTATATATATAGGTGATTTGGCAACACTAAGGATTGATGCAGCTCAATAATCTCAAAGAGATTTCGTCATGAGAGGTTAATAAATTTTATGAAACGCTAATAAACAGAATTTGTACGGCCAAACATAAATGCATAGTAAATAGAGTCGAACTCGATTGATTCTCAGAACGCTTCTAACACACTTAAACAATACATTATGTCTTTTTCAGTGTGATTTGCGGCTACTTGTAATCTAATTTCTTCTTCGCCTTTGGGCACTACTGGGTAATTAAGCCCTGTTGCAAGTATATTATTATTAAATAGATGTTCTACTAAAGCTGATGTTTTATTTGTATCGCGTATTAAGATAGGCACGACAGGATGTTCACCTTCGATGGTTTCAAAGCCTAATTTTACTAAACCACTTCGTAACTTTGCAGCGAGCTTTCGTAAATTGGAAAGTAGTTTTTCACCTTCGCTACTATCTAGGATATTTACCGCCTGCAATGTTGCGGCGGCTTCGGCTGGAGTGATGGGATTGGAGTAAATATATTGCGGTGCAGTTTCTTTTAAATACTCAATAACGGTTTTATTCGATACGATATAGCCGCCATTTACACCAAAAGCCTTACCTAAAGTTGCAATAAGAATATCAGCTTGTGTATTGGTAAATTCTTCGGTACCGCGCCCGGTTTTTCCGAATGCACCGACACCGTGTGAATCATCCGCCATTAAGATCACACCTTCTTCATAGTGTTCTTCATACTCTAAGCAGATGGATTTAATTTCATGCAAGGGCGCATGATCGCCACGCATGCTAAAAATACCGTCGGTTACTACACATACACGCTTCACCTTACCGATGTTTGATTCAAGAATTTTATTTAGCTCTTGCAGATCAAGATGGGGATAAATAGCTTTATTACCTGCCCCTGATAAGCGTATGGCATTGATGATGCAGTTATGATTTAACGCATCACTTATTACCAAGGTGTTTTCATTAATAAATTGTGGCAACACGCCCATGACGGTGGCATAGGCGGAACTCATGATCATACAGGCTTCTCGCTGATGAAATTCAGCCAGTCTTTTTTCCAATTCAATATGGTTTTTATAGGTTCCGCTGATGAAACGTACTGCTCCGGGTCCGGTACCAAACTGTTCTGCAGCATTGGCTTCCGCCTGAATGATTTTTACATGGTCAGTAAAGCCTAAATAAGAATTGGAGTTCATTCTTAAAAAAGCGCGTTCTTGGTAGCCCTGCAAAAAATAGCGTTCACTAAAACCATCTTTAGCAACTTGTTTGCCAATCACTATTTTTTCTTCGCCTTTTGAAATTCCTTGGCTTTTTAATTGTTCAATATATTTTGTGAGCTGAGGCTGTATTTTTTCAAGCGACATTGGCTACACCATTTAGTTGTTTAACTTTTTTTCAAGTTGTTGCAACATATCTTCCACCATGGACGAAAGGATGTAACTTGGTTGCCAACCCCATTCTTGGCGTGCTGCACTATCATCCATATGATTGGGCCAGGAGTCTGCAATGGCTTGACGCGTTGGATCGATTTGATAGTTCACTTCGAAATTTGATATGTGTTTTTTGATTTCATTGGCAAGTTCTTGTGGAGTGAAACTCATGGCCGTTACATTGTAGGCATTGCGATGTTGCAATTTTTTGCTATCAGCCTGCATAAGATTTATTGCTGCGTTGAGTGCATCTGGCATGTACATCATATCCAACCGTGTTTCGGGTTTAAGATAGCAGTCGTACTGCTTGGTTTGCAATGCAGCATAAAACATATGTACGGCATAATCGGTAGTACCACCTCCCGGTAGGGCTTGATAAGAAATGATGCCTGGATAACGCAGGCCACGTGTATCTATTGCATAACGATTATAGTAATAATCACACAGTAACTCGCCACTTAGTTTACTTATACCGTATATATTATTCGGGCGTTGAATGGTTATTTGTGGAGTATTATCACGTGGAGTACCTGGTCCAAATGCACCGATGGAGCTTGGAAAAAATATTCCACAGTTATTCTGACGCGCTACTTCTAACACATTCATTAATCCATTTACATTTACCTCCCAAGCGAGTTGCGGATTTTGTTCTGCTTTGGCTGAAAGTAACGAGGCTAAATGAAAAATACTATCGATTTCATATTGCTTAACAATGTCTTGTAATGAATATTGATCTCTAATATCTAATGTACAAAAAGGCTTAGTAATAGATGCTTTTTTATTCGAATTGCTATGTATTGCAGCTATTACATTCTGATTACCGTATTGATTACGTAATTGCTCGGTTAATTCAGACCCAATTTGCCCCGCTGCACCTGTAATTAGAATTTTTTTCATTTTTTATGAATATACGTATGATCCTATATAGAATAGTATAGCTAGATTAGATCCTTAACTAACATGTATTTTCATATGCGTTACGTTCTCTTTATTTTTATACTAATTGCCACACTTGCTAATCTTGCTCTTGTGGTAATCAATTATAAATATGCTTTTGGCTTATTACTTACCTTGCCATTAACTTTGCTAGGTATTCGTGATCTTCTACAATCAAAACATAATCTGTTACGTAATTATCCTCTCGTTGGGCATTTTCGTTGGCTCTTTGAAAAGATTCGTCCACAAATTCATCAGTATCTAGTTGAAAGTAATACCGATGGCCGACCATTTAATCGTGATGACCGCACCGTTGTTTATGAGCGCGCTAAGAAAGAGGGCGGTATAAAACCTTTTGGCACAGAAATTGATGTGTATTCAGATGATTATCGTTGGGTCAATCATTCTATTACCCCAAAACATTATGACAAAGAACTATATAAAGTATTAATAGGTAATGAACAATGCTCACAGCCTTATTCCTCTTCGGTTTTAAATATTTCTGCCATGAGCTTTGGATCGATCGGTGCACATGCAACCGCAGTACTTAATAAAGGCGCACATCTAGGTGAGTTTGCCCATGATACAGGTGAAGGTGGTATCAGCGAATATCATAAAGAGTTTAACGGCGATTTAATTTGGGAAATTGGTACAGGTTATTTTGGTTGTCGAACTGATGATGGTCATTTTGATGAAGCGTTATTTGCCGAGCAAGCCATTCTTGAGCAAGTTAAAATGATTGAGGTTAAACTTTCACAAGGTGCAAAACCGGGCAAAGGTGGCATGTTGCCAGGAGAAAAAGTAACTCAGGAAGTTGCGATTACACGCAAAGTGCCTGCCTATGTAGATTGCATCTCACCACCCTCTCATTCTGCATTTTCAACACCTATTGAATTTCTAGATTTTCTCGCAAAATTGCGCGATCTCTCCAGCGGCAAACCGACAGGTTTTAAACTTTGTATTGGTGAACGCTTTGAATTTTTAGCTATTTGCAAAGCGATGTTGGAAACCAATATCTATCCTGACTTTATTGTTGTGGATGGCGCAGAAGGTGGCACGGGTGCAGCACCTTTGGAGTTTTCTGATCACGTTGGTACACCTTTACATGAAGGATTGCTATTTGTGCATAACGCACTGGTGGGAATTAATGCGCGAGAGAAAATTAAGATAGGTGCAAGCGGTCAGATTATTACAGGTTTTGGCATGGCACTTAATATGGCATTGGGTGCAGATTGGTGTAACTCTGCGCGTGGCTTTATGTTTGCATTGGGATGTGTACAGTCACAGCGTTGTCATACCGACAAATGTCCTACTGGTGTTGCCACCCAGGATTCTAAGCGTCAGCGTGGATTAGTCGTAGATGAAAAAGCACCACGTGTAGTTAATTTCCATCATCATACTGTTTGGGCACTGGGTGAAATAGTTGCTGCAGCAGGTTTGCATCACCCTACTGAGCTTTGCCCAAGAAATATTTGTTATCGTTTGGGACCAACCACCATACGCACTGCAGATCGAATTTATAATTTCTTGCAACCAGGTGAATTGTTAGAAGGAACTGATCAACCTGGTTATAGAGAGTTTTGGAAAATGGCTACCGCGGATAGCTTTGACCCAGCATTAGATTGGAAAGAGACACAAATAAAGTTTGCGCCTATGTTTCATGATGCAGCACTTTAATAATTCATGCAGTCATATTCACAC
>JABDMD010000060.1 GCA_013001685.1 Gammaproteobacteria bacterium
TGGCCCTTCGTGCGCATACTTATTTATTTTCGATAACTGACTTTGTTCAATGTAAGGACTCATCAAACGATTAACACGATCCATTTCCGCGAGCACTTTATCTATGCCCTTTTGACGCACATCTGCATCTGCATGCCATATTTCAACACGGATTGTTGTTCCCATGATTGCTGCATCTTCTGTCTGCCATTCAGCACTTAATTGCGATGAAAATGCAAAAAATATAAAACAGGCGAGAATACGGAAGCTATTCAAAAACATTGATATAAATATATATTTCATATAGGTATTGAAGAAATTATACAATTGGATACAGGAAATAAATTAGATTCCTACAAAGAATTCAAGTTCATATAGTATGGACATTATACTTATAATATATATCAGTGAATCAACAAGAACCTATATGACTTCAAATAACACTAAATCTGATTCTATTCAGCATAATCCTAGCTGCATGGATGACTTTGATCCAGCTTCTATAGATGCCAAACAAGCCTTGCAACTTATACTCAATCAAGTTGATTCGCTTAATGAAAAAGAAGAAGTAGAAATACGAGAAGCCTTAAATCGCACGTTGGCTGAAAACATCTCTTCTACAATAGATGTTCCTGGACACACCAATTCCGCTATGGATGGTTATGCTATTCATTCATCTGATATACCTTTAGAAAATACAACCACATTAATTAATATCGGTACTGCCTGGGCAGGAAGACCCTATAAAGGTGAAATCAAAAAAGGTGAATGTGCACGCATAATGACAGGTGCTGCCATGCCCGATGGAACCGACACAGTAGTTATGCAAGAACACGCCGAATTAGATGGTGATAAAGTTTTAATAGGTCACGCAAACCAAGCTGGACAAAATGTACGCCAAGCTGGTGAAGATATACCTGTCGGCGGACAGGTTCTCAATAAAGGTAAAGTACTTACACCAGCTGATCTAGGCCTGCTTGCTTCAGTAGGCATAAGCAAAGTTAGTGTAGTGAAAAAATTACGCGTTGCATTTTTCTCAACCGGAGATGAATTGCGCCCAGTCGGCAGTCAACTTGAGGTTGGGCAAATCTATGACAGTAATCGATACACACTACATGGAATGCTAGTGCGCTTAGGCGTTGAAATAATTGATCTGGGTGTAATAGAAGATAAACGCGAAGCTGTTGAACAAGCTTTTATTAACGCAGCAGATAAAGCGAATGTCATTATTACTTCTGGAGGCGTTTCGGTTGGTGATGCAGATTTTGTCAAAGAAACATTAGAAAAAATTGGCGAAGTGAATTTTTGGAAAGTAGCGATGAAACCCGGCAGGCCTCTCGCCTTTGGAAAAATTAAAAATACCTGGTTTTTTGGATTACCTGGTAATCCGGTATCGGTAATGGTTACCTTCTATATGTTTGTGCAACCTGCTCTTAAAAAGCTAACAGGCAGTAAATATCAAGCACCACTTATGATTAGGGCTAACTGTCAAACGAAATTAAGGAAAAGACCTGGTCGTGTTGAATATCAGCGTGGAATCTTAACTCAAAGCGAAAATGATCCAACGCAATACAAAGTAATTAAAACGGGTGCGCAAGGTTCTGGGATTTTACGCTCAATGTCTGATGCCAATTGCTTCATTATTTTATCAATGGAATCTGAAGGCGTGGAGGAAGGCGATAACGTTCAAGTATTACCATTCGATGCGATAATATAGCTTTAGAAAAATTAGCCGGGTGTATTTTTTTCTACCCAACGCATACTATTTTCTTGCTCACCTTCTAGAATTTCTTTTTTCCAAAAAGGCGCTTTAACTTTTAAGTCTTCAATAACAAATCGGTTTGCATCATAAGCCGCTGCACGATGAACCGACCATACCGCAACACACACTATGGGGTCACTTGGGAATACTTGCCCTACTCGATGCATTAGCATTACATCTAAAACATCAAACTTATCCATTGCATCTTTTGCAATCTTCTCTAAATGTTTTTGCGTCATCTCAGGGTAATGCTCAAGCGTCATAGAAGCTACATCATCACCTTCATTAAGATCACGCATTGTTCCAATAAATAATGCCATCGCACCAAACTTACCCTCTTCTAGGGTATCTTTTTGATAACGTTGGGCTTCTTGCCAGGGGTCATAAGACTTATCAAATATTTCAACTTTCATTTTCTATGACATTAATTGCTAAGTGCGCTAAATTAGGAATAAAGATTAATCAGATCAATATTATATATGAGTGACAACGAACGTTCTTTTATACCTTTGGATATTGCGGTATTAACTATATCGGATACCCGCAAAGAAGCTGACGATAAATCAGGCAAAGTCCTGTGCGATCGTCTAAGTAAAGCTGGGCATGCAGTATATGAGAAAAAAATCGTCACCGACGACATATATGAGGTTCGTGCAGCAGTGTCTAAATGGATTGCAGAAACCAAACCTGACGTAGTCCTCACTACTGGCGGCACAGGAGTAACCGGACGCGATGGCACTCCTGAAGCTATTCGACCACTTTTAGATAAAGAAATAACCGGTTTCGGCGAAATGTTTCGTGTGTTGTCGTTTGAAACCATCAAAACCTCTACCCTGCAGTCGCGCGCTTTTGCAGGTGTTGCCAATGGCACTTATATCTTCTGTCTACCGGGTTCGGCAGGCGCATGCGCAGAAGCTTGGGATAAACTCATTTCACATCAACTTGATTATCGTAATATGCCCTGCAACTTAGTTGAGCTGATGCCGCGTTTAAAAGAAAAATAGTGAGCACAAGGATGTGCGAATATGATTCGCATCAGGGATGAGGCATCAGATTAATTTCTTTTTATTTTAATGTCTGCTTTAGGCCTATAGCGGACATTGAGTATATTCAAATCTAAGACTCATCATCTGGGTTTTCTTTTCTTTGGCTAAGTATTCGAAGCAATGCTTTTTCTTCAATTTCACTAATTCGTTCGCGAACAATATCGAATTGCTTTAGCACATCATCTACCGTCATATCATCAACCACATCAATACCAAAACGTTCGCGCAAAACATTAATTTTACGAGGAGTGAGGCTATCAATAATTTCTTTTGTGGCTTTACTTAAATTATCTAGATCAATTGTATCGTCTGACATATCCCCTCCTATGTCTGCTACGACCACCATTCATGGTGGTCGTAGCAGACATTATCCACCAATATATGACATCTCAACTTTAGGCAGTAATACAGTTTCTGAAGTGCGTTGTTCTGAATAACGATCAGTGCGCTTTTTCCAAATAGCACTCACAACATCTGATATATGCTCATCATTGGCACCTTCACGAATCAAGTGACGTAAATCTTTTCCTTGCGTGGCAAATAAACAAGTATATAACTTACCTTCTGCAGACAACCTTGCACGCGTGCAACTTTGGCAAAACGGTTGCGTGACGGATGAGATAATTCCAATTTCACCACCGCCATCTTTGTACTGCCAACGTTTAGCGACTTCTCCATGATAATTTGCCTCGGCTGGCTCAATCGGTAATTCTTGATTGATTACCTCGACAATTTCTTTTGCTGTAAACACATCATCCATCTGCCAATGATTTGTGCTTCCAACATCCATGAACTCAATCAAGCGTAAAATGATGCCGCTACCATGAAAATGTTTGGCCATTGGTATTATTGAGTGTTCGTTATCCCCTCTTTTAACAACCATATTTATTTTTACTGGTAAAAGATCCGCTGCTAGTGCTACATCTATTGCCTTAAGCACTTTTTCTACACCAAATTTGACATCACTTATAGCTTTAAAAGTTTCATCATCCAATGCATCTAAACTAATAGTGATACGTTTGAGTCCAGCATCTTTAAGTTGTTGTGCGACCTCTTTTGTTAGTAGCACTCCATTGGTGGTTAAGCTTATATCTTCTATACCATTAACATTTGCAAGCTGTTCAATTAAAATAGGAAGTTTTTTACGCAGTAAAGGCTCGCCACCCGTTAAACGAATTTTTTTTACTCCAAGGCATGAAAAAACTTTAGAAATTCGCGTAATTTCTTCAAAGCTTAGTAAGTCATCCCGGCGTAGGAACTTATAATCTGAATTAAACACTTCTTTCGGCATGCAATACGTGCAACGAAAGTTGCAGCGATCAGTGACCGAAATCCTAAGATCACGTATAGGACGTGATAAGGTATCTAAAATATGCGTGTTTGTTTCCATAAATAAGCACTTGAATACGTAGATCTATTTTAACTAATAACAATTTTTTAAGTAATATCAAAGTATTAGACTGAAGAGATATGAGTGCGACTCAATCTAAGGTTATTTGGCTTATTCTTGGCCCTACAATGGCCTTGATAGTGTATTGGCTACTACCTGACCAATATATTGCAAGCAATGGTGAATCCACAATTTTTACCCATACTGCGAAAGCTACTTTAGCTTTACTAGTATGGATGGCAGTTTGGTGGTTAAGCGAAGCGACCCACATAACCGTAACAGCATTACTTCCTATCGCCCTATTTCCGTTATTTAGTGTGGCATCAATAAAAGATGCCACTGCACCCTATGCCTCGCATATTATTTTTCTATTCTTAGGCGGTTTCATTATTGCCATTGCGATTCAGCGATGGAATTTAGATAAGCGTATTGCCTTAGGCATTTTAACCAGAATCGGCAACTCTCCTTCACGTATTGTAGGTGGTTTTATGTTGGGGACTGCTTTTTTAAGCGCTTTTATTTCCAATACCGCTACAACTGCAATGATGTTACCGATAGGTTTAAGTGTAATTGCACTGTTAACCAGCAAAAACACTAACCATGGTGCGTTTGCGACCTGCATTATGTTAAGCATTGCCTATGCAGCAAATATTGGAGGCATTGCAACCGTTATAGGCACTGCCCCAAACTTGTTTGTAGCTTCATTTTTGAAAGACGCGATCGACACACCCTTCCAACAAGATATTGGTTTTTTACAATGGGCCAAAATAGGCACGCCTACCGCATTAATATTGCTTCCTATCGCTTGGTGGCTGTTATCTAAAGTTATTTATAAAGTTGATAAAATTTCGCTGCACCATTCCTCAAAATCATTACACGACCAGAAACATTCTCTAGGGAAAATGAGTTATGAGGAAAAAGCGGTTTGTTGGGTTTTTGTATTCACAATTGTACTTTGGTTAAGCCGTGCTTTTTTACAAGGACTTGAGCTTACAATTAGTGGAAATGCCTATACTCCCTTATCTGGACTCACCGACTCCAGTATTGCAATTTTTTCAGCAATCTTACTATTTCTAATTCCAGCAAAATCGAATAGCAATAGCTTTATATTAGAATGGAAAGACTTAAGAGATTTGCCATGGGGCATTTTAATTTTATTGGGAGGTGGATTAAGCTTAGCTGCTGCTGTACAAGCTAATGGCGTTACCGAGTTCATTGGCGCTCAAGCAACTGTGCTTGCATTCATGCCGCCATTACTAATTTTATTAATTATTATTACTGCTGTGGTTTTTTTAACAGAATTAACATCTAACACGGCTACCACTGCTACACTTGTTCCCGTATTAGCAGCGATTGCACCATCACTTAATATTCATCCTTACGTTTTAGTAATACCTGCAGCAATTGCTGCTAGTTGTGCATTTATGCTGCCCATTGCTACACCACCTAACGCAATTGTGTTTGGCTCAGGTCATATCGCTATGCGTGAAATGAGGAAGTCAGGTATTTGGCTAAATTTATTGTGCTTATTAACTCTTACTGCACTAGCATTTACATTCAGCAGCTATTTGATAAATCTACTATAGCTGAAAATTACTTCACACCATATTTTTCTGATTGTTTATACTTCTCTTCCACCCCAATCAAATCATTAAATTCTTTGAAGTTTAACAAGCTGTCTTCCATACCTAATGTCGTACCATCTTGATGAAGCTTAGAATAAAAATCTTGCATGGTCTTACCCGCGGCATATAAGCCAGTAAGCGGATAAAGAATTAACTGGAAACCCATATTTGCTAATTCATCTTTTTGAAGCACTGGCGTTTTGCCACCTTCAATCATATTGGCCACGTTTGGATGTGGTGATTCTTGCCCTATCCTTTTTAATTGTTCTAAAGAACCAGGTGCTTCGACAAAACTCGCATTTGCGCCTAATTCTCGAGCTGCTTTTACACGCGCTATCGCTTCATCTAATCCCAAAACAGCCTCTGCATCGGTTCTTGCAACGATAAAAAAGTCAGCATCACCTCTGGCGTCAACAGCTGCCTGAATTTTGTATAGATAATCTTCACAATCAATTACTTTTTTATTACGCATGTGCCCACATTTTTTTGGCCATACTTGGTCTTCTAGAAAACATCCTTTTGCACCTGCATCAATTAATTGTGTAACCGTACGATGTACATTTAATGGATTGCCGTATCCCGTGTCTGCATCGACAATAATTGGTATTGAAACACTATTACAAATAGCACGTGCACGATCTACAACCTCAGTTTGTGTAAGTAAACCAAAATCTGGCTCGCCAATTGTGGCTGCGGCAAGAGAATAGCCAGATATAAAAGCCATTGGAAAACCCACCTGTTCCGCAATCTTTGCCGATAAGGTGTCATATATGCCCGGAAAGGCTAAAGAACCTACTTGATTTAAAATGTTTTGAATACTATTGTCTGCCATAACAAGGCCCCATTATCGCTATATATTGATGGAACTATATTTGCTTTAATACTTCTAAAATGCATACTAAAAAATACCCTGCACTTTAATAATTATACCTCTACTTTATATTATGAAACGTATTATATGCCTAACATTTATTAGCTTATTACTATTAACGAGTAGTTTTACCAACGCGTCTGACTGGACCGAAGTACGCACGCTTGAAGGTAAATTTACCACTTTATCTCAACATTTTGAGAAAGATAAATGGACTCTAGTAATGTTATGGACTACAGATTGCGGTATATGTCAGCGAGAATATCCAGCAATGTCAGAATTTCATGACAAGCATAAAGATGTAGATGCCAAGGTTATTGGTGTTTCGCTTGATGGTTACTCCAAACTAGACTCAATTACTGAACACATTAATGAAATGCCTATGACGTTTGACAACTTAATTGGAGAGATCACTGTCGTTGCATTTAATTACGAATCTGCCACTGAAGAACCGCTACGTGGCACACCTACATTTTTGATGTTTAACCCTCAAGGTCAGTTAGTCGGACATAATCCTGGCCCAATTAAACCTGAAGCACTTGAAAAATTTATCTCTAGAAAGTAAATATTTGGCTAGTTCCTATCTAGCGCATACTTAGCCAATACTTCTAGTTCAACAAATTCCAACACCGAACTATGTGTTGCTTGTAAGTAAATATTAGGCGCTTTATTTTCTTCCAAAGCCTCTACCCAACGTTGTACACACAGACACCATTTATCTCCAGGCTTTAATCCTGGAAACTCTGCATCTGGATAAGGCGTTGTCAAATCATTCCCTTTAGACTTGGAATATTCTAAAAAATCTTTTGTTACATTTGCACATACTGTATGCATGCCAATATCGCGCTCATCTGTTTCACATCTACCATTACGGTAGTAGCCAGTAGACAATTCGTCACAACAACTTTGTAAATCTCCACCCAAAACATTTTTTTGCATATATTAATCCTTTATTTTTATTCCTTTAAAATCGGGCAAAAAATAAGTTCTTGCGTTGCGCAATTGCAATACCTAGCAAGATAATTACTAAAGCCATGATCGCATTAATACCGACACTCTCATTTAAAAATAGGATCCCAATTATAACGGCCCAAACAGGAATTAAATAATTAATTTGCGATAAAAATGACGGCCCTACTCTTGCGATCACAGCAAAATATATTATGGTTGCTAGAGCAGTTGGGAAAATACCCAGCAACGCTAATGATAAAAATTCAACGCTTTGAAACGATAGATGCCAATTCTGGCCGGGTAAAAATAATGCAGGCAACATGATTATACTAGCAAAAACCATAACTATGGCAGATAATGCTACAAAACTCTCATTGGGTAATCGTTTAGCGATAATTGTATTCACCGCGTAACTGATTGCACCTGCCAGTATCGCCAACATTGCGATTAATCTATCAGAATCTGTATCAAATTTTATAAAAGCAGTCGGTCCAAACAACACCAAGATACCGAAAAATCCTAATACAAATCCAACAACTCGATTTATAGTCAACCGTTCGTTAGCAACAAAAAAATGCGCTAGTACGATGGTCGTTAATGGACTAATCGCCATTAAAATGCCCGCAATACTGCTATCTACAGTTTGTTGTCCCCAACTAATTAAATAAAACGGCAAACAACAACCAAAAAATGCTAGAGCTATTAACAACAACCAATGATTTATTACAAATGTAAACGAATCTTTGCGAAATATTGATAACGCGACCAACATGATCGCAGCAATTATAATCCTACCTGCAGCCACTACAGCGGGCGGATATTCCTGCACGGATATTTTGGTAAACATGAATGCACTACCAAACATGATGACCAAGGCAAACATGCCAAGCCAATCTGCTAGCCTGGCTTTATACATGATTTAGAGGCTTATAGTTAATAACGGACTAGCACATCGTAACTTAGTTTAGTCTTGCCTTCAGCAGGAACTTTGATTTTCCATTCTGCTGTACCAGATGCTACTTTTTCATGCGCATGACTTTCATCCTGCATTTTCCAATCCCCTGGTATGGGTTCGTGCACTACTACTTCTACTTCTTCATCTTTGGCATTTTTCAATACGATTTCAAAACTCGCAGTATGAGCTTGGCTATATTTCCCAATAGCTGTTGCTTTTTTAAAGTTTGTTTGTTTTTTATCAGCAGTTACATCAAACGCATCACCGAGCTTTAATTTAATCTCTTCATTCTTTGGCGTGTGGTCTATACGATCTTCGCCAACAAACTGTGCATTACCCGATTTATCATTCTTATAAACACGCACAACACCTTTTGGTAACGGCATACCAAGATTAGACTCTTCCTTGTTTTCAAATTCTACAAATACACCCACTTTCAGTTTTTGCCCAAGCTGACCATATGATCCACGATAATAGTAATTCTGCCCTTTAAGCAAAAATTCTTTTTTAACTGGTATCTTTGTTGCACTTAGCAGCGACACTTGTTTGGTTTGGTTGTTGGAGATTGTAGTAGGACGTTGCAATGTATATAGATGGTACTCAAATAAACCTTCCTCAACCATTGCAGGTGCAGCTGCACCAACACTTGATTTGGACATAGGCACATCTCGTCGCCTAGGTTGCATTTCTTGACGCACTTGGTTCACATCTCCTGCAACCAACTGAAGTTTTGCATTTTTATAAGTTGCACCGCTTTGATTAGTAAGGGTTACCCAACCCGTGAGATCAACAAATTCATCCGATTCATCTAACTCAGCCACATAATCTGCTTTCCAGCCTAATCCGCCTGTTAAATAACTAAGCTGCAAATCTTGCTGCTTACTAGTACCGCTTTCTAATGAAATCACTAAAGTTGGACGATCACGCAGATTTGTAGGCACTTCATCATAGATGATCCGACCCGGATAACCAGTTTCAATGCGGTTACCTACTCTTAAAACAACGCCATTATTAACACTTAGTACTACAGCCTCTTCTGTTCTCTCTTCTCCTGTTGTGGGATGCTTTTTAACAACTCTAACATTCTTACCTACGTACTTCTCTAAAAGCTTTTGTGGAGTTAATAGATCGAAATCGAAATTTTGCTCAATCAAATAAAAACCTTTTGGATGATCAATGCTTCTAAGCAAAGCAGTTTCTGGACGCATTTGTGCACTAACTTCACGAAAGGCAAGTCGATTAAAACCATTGGATAAATTTACTTGACGAAGATCTTTTACTAATGCAAGTTGTTCATTATAGATGGTAACTGCAACTTCTTGCTGATCTTCAAGTGTGCTACGTATTTCATCTTCTGCAACTACTATTTGTGTAATAAAAAAGAATAGTGTTGCAGTAACTAAAAATGATATTTTTCTCATGATATTTCCTTTACTAGACTAGTATCGTATCAATACTTTGTAAGTTAAAGTCGTTTTACCTTCAGCAGGAACTTTAATCTTCCATTCCGCAGTGCCTGAAGCTACTTTTTCGTGCTTATGGCTTTGCTCTTTCATTTTCCAGTCACCTGGAATCGGCTCTCGCACCATCACTTCTACTTCCTCGTTCTTAGCATTTTTAAGATCAATTTGAAAACTCGCTGTATATGCATATCTATATTTCCCGATCGCATGCGCTTTTTTAAATTCTGTTTGTTTCTTATCAGCAGTAACATCAAATGCATCGCCTAACTTCAAACGAACATCTTCTTTCTTTGGCGTATGATCAATATGATCTTCACCAACAAATTGTGCGTTACCTGATTTATCATTCTTATAAACACGCACCACACCTTTAGGTAAAGGCATTCCTAGATTAGACTCTTTATCATTATTAAATTCTACAAATACACCAACCTTTAATTTTTGACCTATAAAACCGTACGAACTTGTATAGTAATAATTCTGACCTTGAAGTAAAAACTCTTTCTTTACAGGAATCTTCGTTGCACTTAGTAAAGATACCTGTTTAGTTTGATTTTCTGCAATCGTGGTTGGGCGTTGCAAAGTATAAAGGTGATACTCAAACAAAGCTTCTTCAACCATATCTGCATCAGCAACCATCGATTCTTCTGCTAACATTTCAAACTTTCTTTTAACTTCTTTATACTCGTTCTGAACACGATTCACATCACCTGCAACTAATTGTAGTTTTGCATTCTTATAAGTCGCGCCACTTTGATTAGTGAGGGTTACCCAACTTGTGAGATCGACAAATTTATCAGACTTGTCTAATTCAGCCACATAATCTGCTTTCCATGTTAAGCCACCTGTTAAATAACTTAGTTGCAGTTGTTGTGGCTTAGTGGTTGCACTATTAAGCTGCATTACAAGCGTAGGGCGATCACGCAAATTACCTGGCACTTCGTCAAATACAATTCGACCTGGAACACCAGTCTCAATTCTGTCACCGATACGTAGTACTACTCCGTTATTTACACTCAACACCACAGCATCTAATAAGCTCTCTTTGCCTGTGATTGGGTGAGTTTTTACTACTAGCACTTTCTTGCCTACATATTTTTCTAATAACGTCTGTGGCGTTAGAAGATCGAAGTCAAAATTTTGTTCGATGAGATAAAAACCATCTGAATAATCAAGACTTCTTAGCAAGGCAGTCTCAGGTCGCATTTGTGCACTTACCTCACGAAAGGCAAGTTTATTAAAGCCGTTATCAAGGCGAATGGTACGTAGATCTTTTACTAATGCTAATTGATCGTTATAGATCGTAACCGCAACTTCCGCTTGATCTTGTATAGTACTTTTAACTTCACCCACATGAGCTGTAGCTCCTACTTGCCCAATTAGCAAGCCAGTAAGTAAACTTAATATAAATGCTGACTTAAATCTTAATCGTTTCATGCTCAATCCTTTATTTCTCCACTAGATTTACATGCTTAAACGATCGAATAACGATTTTGGGTTAAACTAGGGCTAAATATTTGACTATTATTAGAGATTCTAAGGTCTGAAAAGCAAGCCTATAATCACAACTGCCATTAATTAAATCGCTTTCATGAACCAAATCTTAATCATAGCTGGGATAATAGGGATTTTATTGTTCCTACGCTGGATTCGTAAGCAACCAAAAAATAAGCAAATACAGGGCATTTTAGCGCTTGCTGCAGTTGTATTAATCATTCTCGCTGTTACGGGAAGATTGCATCCTTTATTTGCAATAATAGGCGCCGCAGCTGCTTCATTTCAAAAATTTGTTGGCTTGATAAGATTTATTCCACTTTTTAAGAACTTATTCTCAAATACTTCAGCAGATAATACTGAAACGACTAATAAAACAAGCAATGTAGCGCAAGACACTAAAATGACTACGGAAGAAGCACATAAAATCTTAGGTGTAGATAACAGCGCAACGGAAGATGAAATTATTGAAGCACACCGAAAATTAATTCAGAAAATACATCCAGACCGTGGTGGCAATGACTATTTAGCAGCAAAAATTAATCAAGCAAAAGACTACTTGTTGAAAAAAGCTGCATAAAGAAAAATCACTATGTTCTGGAAAAAACAATGGAAAAAAATCCTCGACAAGGATGGCAAAGAACAATATGAAATCCCGGCTTACAGCAAAGGTGGCGGGCATATAAAATCTCTAGAGCGTCAAGGTGGACTAACTACTAGCGCATCTTACGGAGGCATGGGAGTGCGTGAACTCCAGCTGCGCATGGAATTACTCGTTAACCAAGTGCTTTCAACTCGTCGCAGTGTATTTGAACCTGCTAAAGAACTAGCCGGATTCGCCAAAGTCGATCAAGACCGCTTCTTAAACTCAATAGAAAAACTTTGTCATACTAGTGTTGAACTGGCTTTTAATTTTTGTCAGTTTGCCCCAAAAAGCTTACAACTAGTTGATGAAGAAAATTGGGATGACTGGATTGAAAAGTTATTAGCAATACATAATGAAAAAGGTCTCGATGATTGCATTAACACTATGCGCAATGTTGAAGACTATATTCAGTCACTTAGCCTTGCTCCAAGCACGGTTAGTTTAGATGAAGTATCTCGTATTCTAGAAAGCTTTGTTATAGGGCTTAGCGGCAGATATCTAGGTATTGAAGTAAGTGACGTTTTTTACTCTGATACTGAATCTATTAGATTACCTGAAGTATCATCTCAATTTAGCAATCGAGAAGATAATTTTACTTTCTACAAAGTCATGGCAGTACACCAGTGGGCACAAACCTGGTACGGCACATGGCGTATGAATGTAGAAACGCTAGTAAAAATGTTTAAAGATCCTGAACGTGCGCTTTCGCTATTTCACAAACTAGAAACAATACGTCTTGATGCACGCATAGAAAGCGAATTGCCTGGCATTGCACGTGCAATGAAAACATTAAATGAAAAACAAAACAGCGAAGAAGACTTATCAAAGCTTTCTAAAACCTGGATAAGAGCCATTGAAAAACTGAAAGAACCGGACACTACTGTTCGAGACACTATGTTTTTCTTAGAGGCTGTATATAAAGATGAACATGCTCCAGCAGATAAATTTTATCAAGGGTCTTTAAATCCACATGAAGCTCGAATAAAAATGGAAGCTAGAACACAAAAAGAAAAACAATCTTTAGCAAATAAACTTAAACATCTGCAACAAGAGCTGGATAAATCTAAACAGCAAAATACTGAAAATGAATTTGGCGAAGTAACAGATGAATTTATTGCTGAGACTGGAGAAAAAGGATTCTCTATTAATGAAATAGAAGATGATTCTATGCCAGATGGTTTCAAAATAGAGTTGCAGTATGATGAAAAAGCAGTTGAAACTCCTGAAGATATACAACAACTGCTAGCATCAATATTACAAGACTTTGGTGAAATACCTGACGATTATTTAATAGATGTAACAGAGGGTGATAATGACAAGGAGTCAGAACTTGAAGAAAGTACGAGCAACGATTCTATAGAAACTAGCGAAGATATATTTTTATATGACGAATGGGATCACTCTAGACAAAAATATCGGAAAGAATGGTGTCATTTAAAAGAAGTTGAAATTCGACCTGTTCATAATAATTTTGTAAACAATACATTACATAAACACCGTGGATTACTAAAACGTCTACACAGAACCTTTGAGGCCTTGCGTGAAGACGACAAGCGCATGAAACGCCAGCCATTTGGCGATGATATCGACCTAGACGCCGTCATAGAAGCTTACTCTGACACTAAATCTGGCTTTGAAGCATCACAGAATTTATTTACTAAGTCACGCAAGATTGATCGCAATATAGCAGTGATGTTTATGATTGATATGAGCGGTTCAACTGCAGGCTGGATTAATGAAATGGAACGCGAAGCATTAGTTTTACTTTGCGAATCGCTTGAAATTCTTGGTGACCGTTATGCAATTTATGGATTTTCAGGAGCTACCCATAAACGTTGTGAATTATACAAAATAAAAACATTCGATGAAGCTTATGGCAATGATGTTAAAGCACGTATCAGTGGTATTGAACCGCAGGATTATACGCGTATGGGTGCTGCTATACGGCACCTCACAAAACTATTGCATCAAGTAGAAGCACGTACCAAACTTTTAATTACTCTTTCTGATGGCCGTCCCGACGATCAAGACGGTTACCGTGGCCCTTATGGTATTGAAGACACAAGACGCGCATTAATCGAGGCTAAGTTTTTGGGCATCCATCCTTTTTGCATTACTATTGATGATGAAGCAATGGACTATTTGCAACATATGTATGGCGCAGTAAATTTTGCGGTAATTGATCATGTCGATAAACTGCCTTATAAAGTCTCAGACATATATCGACGCATAACGGTTTAGCTCAAAAACTCACAGAATATGAAAAACAGTAAACGGCTGGATGCCGTTCAAAGCCCTATTATCCCTTACATAGGCGAATTAACGCGTAACAACCCAGGTACAATCTCATTTGGTCAAGGCATTGCATTTTATGGGCCACCTACAGAAGCATTTAGTAGTGTGCAAAAGTGTTTAACAGATGAATCTATTAACCGTTACGGCCCTGTTGAAGGCATCCCTGAGCTACAACAAGCATTGACTAACAAATTAAAAGTAATTAATAAGATCAAAATAGATTCACGTAACGCTGTAATCGTGACTGCTGGATCAAATATGGCATTCAACACTGCAATCTTAGCCATCACCGACCCGGGCGATGAGGTAATTTTACCTCTCCCCTATTATTTCAACCATGAAATGTCTTTAGTAATGGAACGATGCAACCCTAGATTAGTGACATGTGACGAAAACTTTCATTTAGATATAGAAAAAATCAAATCAGCGATATGCGACAAAACAAAAGCTATAATCACCATCAGCCCTAATAACCCAAGTGGCGCTGTATACACAAAACAAGAGTTACTAGAAATTAATCAACTATGTAAAGAACATAATATTTACCACATAAGCGATGAGGCTTATGAAGATTTCTATTATGAACAACATCGACACTTTTCAGCTGCATCACAAAAAAACGCACAACAACACACTATTTCGTTATTTTCATTTTCCAAAGGTTATGGATTTGCCGGCTGGCGGATAGGGTACATGGTAATTCCTGAGCATTTACTACCTGCAATAAAGAAAATACAAGACACGATCCTTATTTCACCTCCAGTGATTTCACAACATGCTGCAGTGGGCGCGTTAAGCACAGATGCTGAGTACTTACAAGACAAAAGAAATGCAATGTCTGTGAAACGAGAAATGGTGTTAAGCAAACTAAACAACTTATCTTGCTTAAAAAAGAAACCTACTTCTGAAGGTGCGTTTTACACATTATTAAATATTGATTCCAAGCAAGATGATATGCAACTTGCACAAAGGCTAATAGAAAAACATAGTGTAGCCTCTATTCCAGGTTCTGCTTTTGGAATCGAAGATGGATGTTATCTTCGTTTATCTTATGGGGCTCTTGCTGATGAAAAAATCGATGAAGGACTAGATAGAATTATAGATGGCTTATTGCTTTAAAAAGCTATCAGGAGTAAGAGATGAATGGTGGTCAATTATTTTATAACTTCCACTTTCATCTTTGTAGAATACAAATGAGAATCGTGCAGGGCATTTTACTATTTCATCGCTTTGATATGAAAACTCATACTCACCTGAATATATTGCGGCTTGCCCAAAACTTCTTAAATTAGAGGACCCAAATTTTACTTTTAGATTTTCTCTTAAGAACAAGGCCTCAAAATATTCACGTATCAACTCAGGATTGTCACGAATAATGTCTGAAAATGTTCCCCACAACACTGCATTATCAGTGTATAAACTAACAATACCTTCAAGATCTGCATTATTTAAACAAACTTCCCATTTTCTGAGTAAATTCTCTGCCATCTTTAAATATACCTATCTACCTTTAAATATCGAGCCCATAATTCCACGAATAATAGATTGACCTAAACGTGAAGTAACCACTTTAGTAGCACTCTTAACAACAGTTTGTGTGGTGGTTTCTCTACTACTGCGCTTTTTTCGTGTAGTTTTAGAAGCTTTAGGTTTGTTCGCCTTGTACTCTCTTTCTTCATTCGCTTGCTTTTCTGCTTCCTTAGTGGCTTCTTCTGTACGCGCTTTTAGTTTTTCAGAAGCACTTTCGCGATCCACTTTTGTATCATAGACATTTTTTATTGGGCTCTGATCAAAGACCACTTTACGTTCTGGCTTCGTCGCTGGACCCATGCGTGACTCAGGAGGACGAACTTTCGTTTGTTGCACAATAGTGGGCACACCTTCTGGATCAAGTACCGACACCAATGCTTCACCCACACCTAATTCTGTAATCACTTTCTCAGTATCAAGATCTGGGTTCTCCCTAAATGTAGTGGCAGCTGCTTTTACCGCCTTCTTATCTCGCGGTGTATATGCACGCAAAGCATGCTGAATTCGATTACCTAATTGACCCAGCACTTCATCAGGTACATCGATTGGATTCTGGGTAACAAAGTAAACGCCGATACCTTTAGAGCGTATCAAGCGAACTACCTGCTCTACTTTTTGAATCAAGGCTTTTGGTGCATCGTTGAAAAGCAAATGGGCTTCATCAAAGAAAAACACCATTTTAGGCTTATCCGGATCACCCACTTCTGGCAATTCTTCAAATAATTCTGAAAGCAGCCATAGCAAGAAAGTTGAATAGAGTCGTGGATTTTGCATCAGCTCATCGGCGGCAAATAAATTGATATAGCCTTTGCCGTCTGTATTGGTGCGCATTAGATCTTTGAGCTCTAATGCCGGCTCACCAAAGAAATTTTTAGCCCCTTGTTGCTCGAGCACTAATAAACGCCGCTGAATCGCACCGATTGATTGTTTGCTAACGTTCCCATAGTCCACTGTTAGTTCTGTAGAATTCTCACCTACATAGTTAAGCATTGCTCTTAGGTCTTTGAAATCTAATAGCAATAAGCCTTCATCATCAGCCAATTTAAAGGCGATATTTAACACACCTTCTTGCGTATCATTGAGATCCAGCAAGCGGGATAGCAAAAGCGGGCCCATTTCTGAAACAGTGGTACGTACAGGATGACCTTGTTTACCGAAGATATCCCAAAATACGGTTGGAAATCCTCGTGGTGTATAACCTTCCACTCCAGTCTTAACTGCGCGCTCAACAAGTTTCGGCTTTTCTTCGATAGCTTGGCTAATACCGCTCAAATCACCTTTGATATCGGCTGCAAATACCGGTACTCCAGCCTGAGAAAAGCCTTCAGCAAGGATCTGTAAAGTAACTGTCTTACCCGTGCCAGTAGCGCCTGCAATTAACCCATGTCGGTTGGCTCGATTGAGGAAAAGGCACTGCACCTCATTGCTCTTACCAATTACGATCGTATTATCAGTAGTCATGGATTATTCTTCTAGTTATATGGTCTTAGTACAAATAGCATCGGATTGGCTGTCACAATCAGTTACTTACTCAGTTTATCGCTTTTGGTCAGCACTTCATGCGTCCTTTAACTGTAAAAGCATAGCAAGTTAAATATAGTCCTTACAATCAATTGCTTACAAATATATACTGGATTTTACAGCTGAAATAAGCATAACAAAGCCATGCTGTTCGTTTAATTCATATATATATTTTAATCTATATAACCACAATTTTAGAAATTATAGATTGAGAATACTTCCTATCTATATCTACTTATAAGAACACTATCTTGAGCAAACTAACTACAAATTTATTAATTATCTGCGGCACCGCAATATCGTTATGCGCAGCTAGTTATTCATATAGCACTACCAGTAATGTCTTAGCACCGGAAAAACAACATAACCGTGCCACAAAGCTAATTACCCATTTTCTTGATAAATATCACTATAAAGACATCAATATAGACAACACATTATCCGACCAGATTTTAAGTTCTTATATAGAAGCACTAGATCCAAACCGTAGCTATTTCTATCAGAAAGATATTGATAGCTTTCAAATTTTTCGCTTTAAGCTAGATGATGCCATTTCTAAAACAGAACTAAGTGCACCATTCCAAATGTTTCGGCTTTATCAAGCACGTGTAGACGAACGTGTTCTCTTTGCCTTAGATCAATTAAAAACAAATTTTGATTTCAAAGTTGACGAAGAACTTATTATTGATCGTTCAGAACTAGCTTGGGCCAACAGTAATCATGAATTAAATGAAATTTGGCGTAAACGGGTTAAAAACGATGTGCTTACTTTAAGACTTGCAGACAAAAAACCATCGGAAATCAAAGGAACCCTAGAGAAACGTTACAAGGGTATCGCAAAACGTAGCGAGCAAATTGATGCAGAAGATGTTTACCAGCTATTCATCAATGCATTTGCTAGTACTTTGGAGCCTCATACTAATTATTTATCACCAAGAACTTCAGAAAATTTTGAAATTAGAATGAGCCTTTCGCTCGAAGGTATTGGCGCCCTGCTTCGCACCGACGGTGAATACACCGTTGTAGAAAAAGTAATCCCTGGTGGACCTGCTGATTTAAGTGATTTATTACATGGCTCAGATCGAATCGTTGGTATTGCACAACAAAATGAGAAAGAATTTAAGGATGTTGTCGGTTGGCGATTAGAAGAAGTGGTAGCGCTTATTCGTGGTGCCAAAGGCACTAATGTAAAACTGCAAATATTGCCTGGTGATGAAGGTCAAGCTGCAAAAATTAAAGAAATTAAAATTACACGCGATAAAATTAAATTAGAAGAACAAGCTGCTAAAAGTGAAGTAATTGAAATCGATGAAAATAATCAAAAATATAAAATTGGTGTTATCGATGTACCAACTTTTTATATCGACTTTGCTGCTTATCAACGCGGCGAAAAAGATTATCGAAGTACTACCCGTGATGTAGATAAACTACTTACAAACCTAAAATCAGAAAAAATTGATGCCTTAATTCTCGATTTGCGAGGCAATGGCGGCGGTTCTCTTACTGAAGCTACCCAACTTATGGGATTATTTATTGATGAAGGTCCTATCGTTCAAGTACAAGATTCGAGTGGGCATATAGAAGTCCATCGAGATAGAGATTCAAATATTTCTTATCATGGACCCTTAGTTGTATTGGTAGATCGTTATAGCGCATCAGCATCTGAAATTGTTGCCAGCGCTATTCAAGATTACAGACGCGGTATCGTAGTTGGTGAAACTACCTTTGGAAAAGGCACAGTGCAACAGCTTGTGGATTTAAATAACTTTAGTTCGGGTGATGACGCAAAACTTGGACAGCTAAAAGCAACTATTGCTCAATACTTTCGTGTCGATGGCGGTAGCACGCAACATCAAGGTGTAATACCGGATATCGATTTTCAAACCATATTTGAAAACGAAGAGCATGGTGAACGCGCTTTAAAAAATGCGCTGCCTGCAAGTTCAATTGCTCCGGTTAAACATCATATAGGAGACATTGACACTCAAATCATTAATCAAACTTCTAAGATGCATAACAGTAGAGTAAAAGCTAATGAGAAATTTAACTCTTTGCTAGAAATTTTTCAGTTAGATTATGATGTAAGAAATCAAAAAACGGTTTCTTTATTAGAATCAACTAGAAAACAAGAATATCAGCGAATAGAAGTTACACGAAACGAATATCAAGAAATATTAAAAGACACTGACGAAAATTTAAGCAAATTAGATGATGACGAAGAAATCATTGATGTTTTACTAGATGAAACCGCTCACATCGCAGCAGACCTCACCAAACAACTAGAAGCTAAAAACTCAAGCTCTTTCGTTTATCGAAATCATTAGTTAATGACTAATTAACCCTTTCTTCAATAGGTAAACCTTCAAGTTTCCATTCAGGAAATCCATCCTCAAGTCGACGCGCCTTGTAACCTTTAGACCGTAATTGCTCAACTGCTTCAAACGATAAAATACAGTGCGGACCACGACAATATGCAATGATTTCTTTTTTCTGTGGTAATTTTTTCAACTCTTTTTTTAATTCAGATAGCGGAATATTAATTGCGTACTGAAGATGACCCAACTCATACTCATGTTTAGAACGTACATCGATTACGGTGACAGCTCCCTTTTTTGCACGTTTTAATAACTCATCTCGTGAAATTGGTTCTAAATCATCTTTTGATGATAAGTAGTTTGCGATCAATATTTGAATTTCAGCTAAATTTTCTTCGGCAATCTTTCGCAACAACGCCAATAACTCAACCACCGAATAATCACTTAAGCTATAAAATGACTTTTGTCCCTCGGTTCTTGATTTGACCAACCCTGATCTACGCAAGCCTTGTAAGTGTTGGGAGGTATTCGCAACTGTAAGACCTGAAACTTTAGCAAGCTGGTCAACACTGTGTTCTCCTTGAGCTAAAAATTCCAATAGTTCTAAGCGATTGCCGTTACTCAGTGATTTACCGACCAGGGCAAATTGAGCAAATAAATCCTTCTTGAATGTACTTGATGACATAAAATATATTATTCAATTGATCTATTGATTACTTTAGAGTATTTTAAGTGTAGATACAAATATTTAATTCAAATTGTCACAAAGCTAAAACGGATTAATACACGATAGAAAAAATCAACCGTGCATCTAAACGAATTTATAATTAATTATGAGATGGGCATTCGCTTTGGGTTCTTCATTGCAGTGCTTGGAATTATGGCAGTGTGGGAAATTCTTGTTCCTAGAAGGGCTCTTAATGTTTCAAAATCCATACGTTGGATAAATAATCTTGGAATCGTAGCGCTTAACACAATTATTTTACGACTGATATTTCCAGCCGCAGCAGTAGGTATGGCTGCATTAGCAGATACACAGGACTGGGGTATATTAAATTATATACAGTTTCCGATCTGGCTTGCCGTAATTGTGTCCGTAATTATTATGGATGCTGTAATATATTTTCAGCACGTGCTAGTACACGCCGTTCCTGTGCTTTGGCGATTACATCGAGTTCATCATGCCGACCTCGATTTCGATGTAACCACCGGATCACGCTTCCATCCGATTGAAATTATCTTATCCCTGCTAATTAAGTTTGCCACGATCATAATGCTTGGCCCGCCGATTATTGCGGTTGTGCTTTTTGAAGTGCTGTTAAATTCGACAAGTATGTTCAACCACGCAAATGTCCAAATACCTCAAAAAGTAGATCGTCTACTGCGCTGGTTTGTTGTGACGCCAGATATGCACCGGGTTCACCACTCTGTTGAAAACGATGAAACGAATAGTAATTTCGGATTTAACTTACCGTGGTGGGACCGATTATTTGGCACCTATCGTAATCAACCACGTGCAGGACATAAACAGATGATTATTGGTATCAATACATTCCGCGATCGTCAACATTGTACTTTATTACCTGGCATGTTGGCGATGCCCTTTATTGGCAAGATTACAAATTACACAATTAACCGTCGTCAATGGAATGTTCCGAAACAGAATAAATAAGTTTTAAATTCATTTTGATTTTCTATATCGACTAATTCTAATCGTTTCGCTGTAAATCACCCTGAATCTTTTGTAGAGAATATCGAGTGGTCGGATAAATAATCACTGAGTGATCTAAATTTATCTCAGTAGAGAGATAAAAATATGAATGCCCACTATTGAAAATATGCGGAAATATTGAATCAGAATTACTTTTTCTCAAGCTATTTAAATAGTGAAGTCTTCCAAATGTGCGAATAATCACAATTTTTAAAGTCTATACACCACTCAGGTCAAAAGTCAGACCTTTAGTTCTGTCATTCCGTTTATTTATGAATTCAAAGTTTATCCTTTAACTAAATCTGATCGTTGAGTTTAGACTATGTTACATACAAATAAAATTTCTCGAAATACAAGTGCTGAGAGTAAGCAAAATAATCGAAGAAAGAATACGGATCGCAGATCTTCTAAATCCGATACAAAATTTCCATTTGTAGACAATAAATCCAAACTTGTAATGCGCGATAGAAGAAAAGCCGACCGAAGAGCCGAAGATGTAAATGTGATCAAAGCAGTACGCAAGCTCTTCCAGAATTAAGTTACATTCACCGTAAACATCTCAGATATTTTAATGACCGCTTTCGGCCACTTAGTGAGTACTCGGAAATGCGAATAAGAATTATATCGTGGATGATACGTTCAAGTTAAATCTTTCATACCCAAATGTCCGCTATTGGCCGAAAGCGGTCATTTAGTTAAAGATAAATTAATGTTGCATTATCCTTGATGCATACCTTATTCGCACATACATGTGCTCACCACTTATCGTTTAAATATACATCAATATTTTTCATGCTATTTATAAATAAAATATAATGTTCCCAGGCATCAGTTAAATTAAACACTTTAGATAATATTGAGAGATATCGCTTAGCTTTCTAACATTTTAGCCGCTTATCATGTTTACACCACTCAGTTAAAGGGAGTTAACTATGTTAAGAACATTAAGATTTTATTTAATCTTATTTTTCGTTCTAGCAATCCCAAACCAAGCTATTGCTGACGAATATCCTGAAATGAAAAAGTTTTGTATGTGGAAAGCGAGTGCCGCACAGGTTGTAGCAATGAATCGAGACTTTGGTCTTAATGAAACAGAAATTATCCGAGAGTACCTTAACCAAGAAACGGCCTACAACGAACAAGTTGTTATTTTAAATTTAATTGATAGAATTTATGGAACATACGAATATGTAACCCATGATACAATTTATTTGCAAACCAACAAAACTTGTTTAAGAGATCTTTATCTTGATAAATCTAGTGATGTTTTTATATCACAACATTTAAATGTAAACTAATGACTTCACTCACATACACTTGAACAGCAATCAAGTTAATTGTCCGAATATTCTAAAGCCAGCCACATAAGTCCCTATCGCTGAACCTAACGAACTTAATATAAAAATTAACAATATTCTTGCCACCCTATTCTTACGCCATCCCCAAGCCGATGAGGTATCTTTACGCAGATCACTAAAATCATTCACTGTTGGTTTACGTATAAACAATTCCATAGCAGCGGTAACCATTCCTGCCCCAATAGCTGGATTCAAAGATGTAATCGGCGCAGCAATAAATGCAGTAATTATGGTCAACAAATGCGCGCCTGCTATAGCTGCACCCAATGCAGATAAGCTACCATTAATAACAACCCATTGCCATATCAAACTCCAGCCCAAATCAGGACCTTTTTGAAAGCCCAGATAAAACCCAAAAAGAACCAACGCTACAATGACCCACGGAATAAATTTAAGCCAAGATCGTTTCTTTGGAATGATATCTAACTCTGAAGTAACCTTGCCAGGATCATATGAGCTGTCCTGTGAATGCTTCTGCAAGTAGCTAATCATGCCTTTAACATGTCCCGCTCCTACTACAGCTAATAAATTCTTACCTGGATAATCCTTTAGCGTCTGCAATAATTTTGCAGTCATGTATCTGTCACGCTCGTCTATCAATGGTACAAATAAATCATTAGCATCTTCAGAAAACTGTGCGAACGTAGTTTCTAACAGATCGCCTGTTTTTAGCTTTTCAATTTCTTCTTCTGAAACTGTTTCACGAGACACTACACTGGTGAATAAACCTGCAATAATATAAAGACGCTTCCAAAACGGAACATTATGGTAGACACGCTTTAATGTAGTACCAACTTCACGATCAATTACCACCACTGGTAAATCTAATTCTTTTGCGTGCTTAATCGAGGTTTTCATCTCTAAACCAGGTTCAATGCCCAATTGCTCCGCCATGCGTTGTTGATATGCACCTAGTGCCAAGCTTGCAGTAACCATGCTGGCTTTACCGCTACGTATCACATCAAACAAATCCATTTTTGCTAATGCATTTGGATCGGTCATTGCATTAAAACGACTTTGGCATAGTTCGATGCAAACTACATCATGCTGTTTAGATTCGATTAATTCTTTAGCCTTATCAGCGCTGGCACGCGAAACATGGGCAGTACCCAAGATAGTAATTGTGCCCTCTCCAATAGAGAGCGATTGAATTGGTTCTTCCACAGCCCGAGTTTTTATAGAAAAAATAGATATGATCTAAAGCATATCCTTAAGCTTCATCATATTCATTATATTTTTTTGAGCTACCTTTAACTTTTTCTACAGGATAGCGTTTTTCATTGATTTCCATCTTGCGTTTGGTCATTTCCATTAAATCGATATTTAATTGGTCTGATAGGCGCAACAAAAATATAAATATATCTGCCATCTCAAAAGCGACTGCGGCGTGACGTTGCGGGGTGAGATCTACGCTTTGTTGCTCAGTCATCCACTGAAAATGCTCAAGTAATTCTGAAGCCTCAACGGACAAAGCCATAGACAAGTTTTTTGGGCTATGAAACTGCTCCCAATCTCGAACCTGTGCAAACTCTTTGAGCTTTAGTTTCAATTCTTCTATGGCTGGTTCACTCATACTTATACATCTCGCTTTCAGCTTTTATCCGCTTTGTTAATTGGTGTCACCGCATTTCTGACAAAAATATCATTAGTCGTATCAAGCTCATTGACAATATCTTTGACTGTTTTACTACCTAGTACTTGGTCTAAGCTATCATCCACATTTCTTAATACAGATTGAATCGCTATGAAGTTTGAATTCAGCGCGCTTTTAAAATGACTATTTGGACCAGGTTCACGCACTGTATCTACCACAGCCTTTAACGTAAGCTCCTCTAGTGGTCTTGCAGGAGTATACGTTAGTTCATCTTGGTCTATGTTTACCAACAAACCATGTTCCGCTAATAAATCTAGCTGTTGTTCTATAGATTGTTGAGGCAGGTGTAGCGAATTCACTAAATCATTTACAGTTGCTGGGCTCGTATTTGCATAAAATCGTTGCCCTATTATAGTCATAATCTGCAGGGCAACTTCTTCTTTTTGTCGATTCGTTAATGCAAGATCTTGAGCATTGATATGCAAATACTCAGGATGCTGCTTATAGAATGCAACACTAGAGCCTACAAGTAATATCAACCAACTCCACCAAAGCCAAATCATAAACACAAACAAAAAAGCAAAACTAGAATAAATCGCAGTGTAGTTTGTTGATATGGAAGCCGACATAACAGTTGCAAACACCCAACCAACAGTTTGCCATAATACCCCTGCTGCAATGCCGCCCATCAATGCAGGAACAAACCTGACTTTGGTGTTAGGCATAAACAAATACGTAAAAGTGAATGCTGCAATGATCAACAAATATGGCACAAGTTTTGTTGCAATACTTAACAAGGTACCAAATGGCTCAACAGCTATAATTGCTTGAGCAATAGATGTGTTCAAAGCCGTTCCTGTTACACCCATGGCAACAAATACCAAAACAGGGCCAACCATAATCACGCTTAGATAATTACTAAACCTTCTTGCCAATGATCCAGATTGTTGCACTCTCCAAGTATAATTAAATGCACTTTCTATTTTGTTTATTAGTCTAACGATAATTCCAAATAAAAGAGCCAAACCTACACCACTTAACAGACCTACTTTAGTGTTATCTACAAAACCCATGATTTGTTGTGCAATCTCTTTACCCTGCTCACCAAGAGGCGCCAAATACTGTAATAGCATTGGCTCCATTTGATTATGCACACCAAATGCCTTCATTACTGAAAAACTCACTGCAATTAGCGGCACAATCGAAAGCATAGTAGTGAACACCAAACTCATAGCACGAAGATTTAACTGTCCGTCAAAAAAATCATCAAACATGATATGTATAAAACGAACCAAACTAAGCAAGCCACTTTGCCACCATGGCAGTGAATTGATGTTTACGTCCCAGATTTTATTGACGATTTTTTCTTTAAAGGAAAACATAGCTGACTAAGTACAGTTTGATTTAATAACAGTAATTGTAGCAGATACCTGGAATTAACCAGGAAAGCAATGATTCAGCGATAGTATGACGATTACCCGCCATTGATGGCACAGATTTAAGCTCATTGAATGAATTAAGCTCTAATAACAACAAGGGCCTTTAGCAAACAATTATTACTAAAGACTCATAAAGATAAAATTATTGTAATTTAGAAACCCTACTTTTGAGTCCAGCTACCTGATGTATCTTGATACCAAGTTCCAGCTGCAACCTCTTCTATCCAAACTCGCGCAAAGGTAGAACGAATATCGTCTTCCCACTCCGGATGATTATTTGCACGCGCAATTTCGGCATACAATGCGCCACGTTCTTTGTTTTCATCTGCAACTAACTTCTTTACTTGATTGCGATCTTTAAGAGCAATTAAAGATTGATCTCGAATCTGTACATTTGCATTTGAAGTTAGTCCAACCGCACCACTTGCATAATGCGGCTTTAAAGCACCTGCACGTGCTTTCAAGCTATTGCGTAATGCGCCTATGGCAGGCGTATTAATATTAATATCGGCTTCAGCATGCGCAGGGGAAATAAGCATATTTAATACTGCTCCTGCGACAACATAAGTCAAACTATCAAAGCTCTCAACATTGCTTTGATCATTTGGTTCTTGCTTCTCTTTAGTGACTTCTACTTCTTCTTCATTTAATACATCACGTACAATAACGCGGGCTGCATCTTCTGCTGCTGCTGCAGGAAAATATATATTGATGGTTACACACGCAGAAAGCGCTAAACCAAATAGAGAACTGCTCAAGATTGACTTATGCTTCATTGCTTTTCCACCCTGTAATGTGTGCCAAAAAAGTATGCATGTATAAGACCCTAATGATTATTGTTAAGTTCCAAGTTAAATAGTACATAATTTGCACTAGTTCACAATGACTTCCTTGGTGCTTACTACTCTTTTCAATCTAGCAATAAGCACAGGCCAAGATACTTCATCGGTAAACCCAACAATATCGATACGAGGTACACCCTTACCTTTCACAATATAAAACCCTCGAGAATTTTCTTGTGTTGAACTACTTACTCCCTGCATTTTGCAAATATTATTCTTCAGGGTACAACCCAAACCTAATTTATCATAACCAAAACTGTCGAAAAACTTAAGAAAACTTTTTGACAATATATCAGCGCCACCATTTCCTACTTGTGTAAGATTATCTACTGCGGTCTGACTTATTCTATGCCGAGATTTATCTCCAGCGGGTGTGCCAAACCACGCATCAAATTGTACCGGAGCCCAGCTAACAAACTGTAGATTATTTATAGAGCCTTCTAATCGTCCTGTAATTTCACCAAAGGAAAATGTTTCTGTTAATGAGCTTAGATCAAGATTATTTAGCTGAACATCAGCAGTTAATTTAGGAGTGAGACCGAATAAATCTGCTGCACTTAAATTATGAATCGTTGTAGTTCCACCAAACCCTCTAATTAACAATGCACCTTGAATATCCACATCACCTTGCTTATACGCTACATTCGGCGCGTAACCTGCAAGATTGCCATTCATCTCAGGCCAACCAAATGTAGTGGATAGTTTTGACATCGACACCGGCGTCAAACTGATATCCATTAAAATAGACTGCTCTTCTTTACCAGGATGTTTTACCTGAAAACTTTCGATATTAACCGCTCCATCTAAAATCGGCACACTGACAGGTTGTTTTAGTACCAATGCTTGCTCATTGTTTGAAAATGAAAACTTACTGGACTCAAGTCGGAGTTTATAAATATTGGCAGCGTCAAAACTAAACTCGTAGTTCTTGTCAGAATAACGCTGGCCCCAACCAAAGTTTCCGTTCAACTTTGTAATAGAAAATCTATTTTGATTATCATCGAAAGACAAATAATCAAGCGCTAAGTCTGTCTCAACAATTCTGCTCCCGTCTAACAATATTAAACCAGCCAGCTTTCCCTTCGTCGTTAAATCCGCAATATTGGTATCTAACAAAAATGGCAGCATATATACATCATATACTTTAGGAAATAAAGCATACTCGATGTCCGCCTGCACAGGTGATACTGCTTGTTTTTTCTCAAAATCAATGACTGTAGATAACTCAAGATGAATAACATTTCCATCCTCAAAGTGTAATGGTGCGAACTCGATTTTATTTGAACCTATCTGCCAATTAATTTTTCCATATAATTCTTTAGGGCTTGCATTGGCATCAATAAATATAGGATCTAAATAGAGTTCACCTTGAAAGGTTGTAGCATTTATTTCGCTTTGCCAGGCGTCTTGAAGACGATTACTCGCAAAGCGAATTTTGGTCGTAACCTGTTCACCGACTATAGTGCTTTCTTCATTTGAAAAAACAAGCTTACTAATTAATGCATCACCATGAATAGCGTGTAAAGAAGAACCATTGCCAGCAAAAGTAATATCACTCTTTACTAAACCCTCTGAGAATAACTCTGGAAACGAAGGTAAAATCTCTCGTAATTTTGCAATAGAAATATTGTTACTATTAAGTCTGGTTTGCCATGAACCATCATGCATATCTGCCTGCAAGCTGGCCCTCCCACCTGCTAAATCAAAATTATCTATTTCAAAACTTAAATTACCTTTTTTGTTTTTATGAAATTGGATCTTGGCTTTATTTGCACTCGTCAATGGGTCTTTATA
>JABDMD010000076.1 GCA_013001685.1 Gammaproteobacteria bacterium
GCGCAGAAAAATTTACTTCAATCTTTTCTTGATCAGCATAATTACGAAGCTTAACCAGAAAAGTAATTAACCCACTGTCCCAATTACCAAGCGCTTTGGTATTAATTTCAATTTCTTTGTTTTTTCTATCCGCTAATTTTTCAAATACGAATTCTGTATTTGGAAGTTGATTGTCAATTACCCAATCACCTAAGAGATAAAGATCAAAAACTTCTTGAGATTCTTGTATGCGGATCTCTGCAGTTTGAGCTGAAGAATTCACTCTAAATATACTTATTCTATATGACGTAATTTGGATATTTCATTGTTTGTGTCCATTTTAAACTTGACTGGTTACAAAAGCGAAATGCTGCGGATGCTTCCCCTGTAATTTATAGGGTTTTTATAAGTATTTATTAAGTTACATTCTTTAAATTTGTACAAAATGAATTAATTTATTCATATATGCTTTATTTAAAAGTTATAATTAAAATTAAAGAAGACGTTATTTTTTAGTCTTAACGTTTTTGACAAATTAATAAGCTTAAATAAAGAATAAAAATTATCTCCAGCTTTATGCAAAGTATCCGATTTAATGTATTACCTAGCAGAGTATTCCTAATATCAAGGACTATTCTTTTATCCGCATTGGTTTCTTTCTTATTTACAGCGTGCACAACACTCGGGCCAGACTTTGAAACACCTGATTCTGATGTGTCTGATGAATGGATAGACATTGAAGATAAAAATGTCACATCTAAATCAAGTGATGTTGCAGATTGGTGGGAAGTATTTAATGACCCCATTCTAGATTCATTAATCACTTCGGCTTACAAACAAAATTTAACCCTACAAATTGCTGGATTACGTGTGCTTGAAGCCCGCGCACAGCTAGGTATTGCTAAAGGAAGCTTATTCCCACAAGTGCAGCAAGCAAGAGGCGGCGCTACCTATAATACGATAAGCGAAAATGCGGCTAACACTTCGGTTGGTGATTTAAATTACTGGGATTTTGACGCCGGCTTTGATGCCTCTTGGGAATTAGATTTTTGGGGTAAATTCAGACGCGGCATAGAATCAGCAGATTCAGGTTTGTTAGCAAATATGGCAGCATACGATGATTTCCTAGTGAGCCTGTTGGCAGAAGTTGCAAATGCCTATGTAATAATTCGTACATTTGAGAAACGCATACAATTAGCACAAGAAAATGTTGATCTGCAAAAACGTAGTTTGAGAATTACCGAGGTGCGGTTTCAAAATGGCGCAACCACAGAACTTGATGTACAACAAGCCAAAACATTATTGCGTAATACGCAAGCAACGATTCCGCAACTTCAAACGGGTGATCGACAAGCAAGACATGCGCTAAGCACACTATTAGGAAAACCTCCAAGTGAGCTAAACAATATTTTAGCCGGCGTAAACGAAATTCCCGTTGCGCCATCAGAAGTTGCAACAGGTATCCCCGCAGAACTATTACGTAGAAGGCCAGATATTCGCCGGGCAGAATTAGAAGCCGCATCACAAAGTGCACTAATAGGGGTAGCGAAAGCCGATCTTTATCCAAGTTTTTCTTTGTTTGGCTCATTAGGACTCAGATCAAGCGGTGGCACCGACCTTACAAGAACCGGAAAAGATGGGGCTGATGAATTATTTGAAGGCGATAGCTTAGAGTTTTTTGGAGGGCCAGCATTTTCTTGGAATATTTTTAATTACGGTCGCATTAAAAACCAAGTTCGAGTACAAGATGCTCGATTCCAACAATTAATTGTTAATTATCAAGACACCGTATTGCGTGCGGCACGAGAAGTTGAAGATGCCATGGTAGGATTTCTCCGTGCACAAGAAACAGAAGTATTCTTAAGTGAAAGTGTTGATGCGGCAGAAAGATCAGTAGAACTTGCCTTATTACAATATCGTGATGGAGTAACGGATTACCAACGCGTGATTGATACACAAACCTCTTTGGTTGGCCAGCAAGACATATGGACACAAACGCGTGGCGACATTTCGTCTAACTTAATCGCTATGTATCGTGCTTTAGGTGGTGGTTGGCAAATTCGTGAAAACAATGACTATGTAACGGATGAAACCAAAGACACTATGCGCGAAAGAACTGATTGGGGAAAAATCTTAGCCAAGTAACACCCTAAAAAATGTTAATAAAGTAGCAAATAATTTTAAGATTTAAGTTGATTAGCTACATACATACGAATTATCAATAGATGATATGCAAGGGAAAGATAAATGAACCAACTTTTAAAAAGTAAGCGATTAGTCATTGCATTTAGCTCTATATTGATAGCAATTTTCTCATTATCAATAAATGGTTGTTCAAAAAAAGAAGTAGAAGAAAAAGAAGTAATAAGGCCGATTAGAACATTCCAAATTCCTAGTCCTGATCAATTTTCTCAACGAAATTTTCCAGGTCAGGCAAAAGCGACTCAAGAGGTAGATTTAGCCTTCCGTGTTGCTGGGCCATTAGTTGAATTTCCGGTCAACGTTGGCGATGTTGTAAAGAAAGGCGACATTGTCGCACGTATTGATCCGCGTGATTTCGAAGTCAACGTTAAATCTGCGCAAGGTAAGCTTGATAATGCAAAAGCTGCGTCACGAAGGGCGGAGAGTGAATATCAACGCGAACTTAACATTCTTAAACAAGATCCAGGGGCAACCAGTAAAGCTGCGGTTGATCGTAAGCGAGAACAACGTGACAAGGAGGTTGCAAATATTAAGTCTTTTGAAGCTGGTCTTGAATCCGCTAAAGATTTACTGGAATACACTTATTTAAAAGCTCCGTTTGACGGTAATGTTGTAAAGACCTATGTAGAAAACTTTGAGGATGTGCAGGCAAAGCAACCAATCCTGCGTATCTTAGATGATTCCAGTATAGAAATGGTGGTAAACATTCCGGAAAGTTTAATCTCGTTAGCACCCCATGTAGAAAATATCAAAGTGGTGTTTGATTCATTTCCTGATACAGAAATTCTGGCACAAATTAAAGAAATAGGTACCGAAGCCTCGTCTACCACACGTACCTATCCTGTAACTTTAATCATGGATCAACCCGAAGGAATAAAAATACTGCCAGGTATGGCTGGGAAGGCCTCGGGGACACCACCTAAAAGTATGACGCAACAAAGTTTTGGAATAGAAATACCTCTCAGTGCAATATTCACCGATGAAACTAGTGGTAATACGTTTGTCTGGGTGGTCGATGAATCTGGCCCGGTTGTTAATAAGCGACAAGTAGAAATTGGAAAAATTGCAGACCGTGGTATACGAATCTTATCTGGTTTAAACGAAGGTGAGTTGGTTGCAAGTGCAGGTGTTCATTATCTGTTTGAAGGTCAAAAAGTAAAACTAGAACAAAAAACTGCGGAGTAGGCTCGTGAATCTAACTGCGTTCGCGATAAAAAATAAAACCACTTCATATTTTTTAACCGGTCTACTCTTGCTAGCAGGTATATCTGCATTTAATAGCCTAGGCCAGTTAGAAGATCCAGATTTTTCTGTTAAGACTGCTGCAGTTATCACACCCTATGCCGGTGCCAGTGCTAAAGAAGTAGAGCTTGAAGTAACGGATCTTTTAGAAAAAGCATTTCAAGAGATGCCGCAATTAGACTACCTTGAGTCTGATTCCAGAGCGGGATTATCTGTAATAAAAGTAAATATTAAACCCGAATATTGGGCAGAGGAGTTGCCACAAGTTTGGGATGAGCTTCGGCGTAAAGTCGAAGACTCATTACGCCAATTACCTCCAGGGGCTGGGCCTCCATTGGTGAATGACTCTTTTGGAGATGTGTATGGACACCTATTAGCCATCACGGGTGACGGGTTTTCTTATGCAGAGCTTGAAGACTATGCCGAGGATATTATTCGCAAAGAATTGAATACCGTTGAAGGTGTTGCTCGTGTTGAATTATGGGGTGTGCAAAAGAAAGTCATCTATGTGGATGTTTCGGAAACACAACTTAGCCAATTGGGTATCACTGAACAAAATATTATTTCAACATTAGAACAACAAAATGTTGTCGTTGATGCAGGTAGTGTAGACCTACAAGATATAAGAATGCGCATCGCACCCACTGGAGAGTTTCAATCTCCGGAAGACATAGCAGACTTGACTATACGAACAAGTGGTGCAGATATCATAGCAAATCTGCTTCCTGATAAATCTATTGACTCCTCTGAGCTAATCCGTATTCGAAATATTGGTAATGTACGCCGCGGTTATCAAGAACCGCCTACTACATTAATGCGTTACAACGGAGTTCCCGCAATTGCGGTTTCTATTAGCAACATACCGGGTGTAAACATTGTAAAAATGGGGCAAGCAATCGATGCAAAACTCGAAGAACTAAATCAAGTTCTCCCTATTGGTATTGAAGTAAATCGGGTCCATTGGCAATCCGATATTGTTGACACATCTGTAAAAGGCTTTTTTATTAACTTAGCTGAGGCAGTGGCGATCGTGTTAGTCGTGCTAGCAATTTCCATGGGCTGGCGCATGGGAGTTATTATTGGCACCGCTTTAGTCATGACCATTGTTGTGACTTTTATCATCATGGCCTTGTTTGGCATCGACCTACAAAGAATGTCATTAGGCGCACTAGTCATTGCATTAGGCATGATGGTGGATAACTCAATCGTAGTGGCCGATGGGATAGCGGTGCGCCTGAAACAAGGCATGGACCGCTCCAAAGCCGCAATAGAATCTGCAACCTTGCCTTCCATTCCTTTATTAGGGGCTACCGTAATCGCAGTAATGGCGTTTTATCCCATCTACGCCTCTACCGAGTCTGCGGGTGAATATTGTCGAACTTTATTTACTGTAGTTGCAATTTCACTATTATCAAGCTGGGTAATCAGTCTCACACTAACCCCTATACAGTGCATCGACATGTTGCCTGAAGCCGATGCATCCGATGCGGGCGAAGATCCTTATGGGGGAAAATTTTTCATAATATTTAAAAATCTTTTACACCGCGCGATTCAAATGCGTTGGTTGACCATTGGTGGAATGATTGGATTATTGGTGATTTCAATTTATGGCTTTGGTTTTGTAACTCAATTATTTTTCCCAGATTCTTCCATGAAAAAATTTATGATTGATTACTGGGCACCACAAGGTACGCGAATAGAAACGGTGGCAGAAAATTTAAAACCCCTTGAACAGAAACTCCAGGCAGATGATCGCGTATATGACATCAGTTCATTTATTGGTGCAGGCCCTCCACGATTTTATTTACCCGTTGAACCCGAAGGTAACAATGCCTCCTATGCACAAATTATTGTGAATATGCATGATAGAAAAGAAATCGATGACATGCTCGCAGAACTAACCCCTTGGCTTGCTGAACAATATCCAAATGCAATTGTTCCGATGCGTAAATTCGGTGTGGGTCCAAGTGACACCTGGAAATTTGAATTCAGAATTTCAGGCCCCGCGCGTGCAGAGGCAAGTGAACTTAGAACATTGGCGAGTAAAGGACTTACTATATTAGAGCATGAACCATTATCGGGTTTATATGAAACGGATTGGCGGCAACGTACACAGACGATCGAGCCAAAATACAATCAAGAGCGGGCTCGCAGGTCTGCAATAACTCGAATGGATATCGCGAATACAACCAAACGCGCCTATGATGGACGCAAAATTGGTTTATATCGTGAAGGCGATGATTTAATTCCAATAGTATTGCGTAATGTTGAAGAAGAGCGTCAAAACGTGGGTTCATTAGACGTTTTGCAACTGCGTAGTTCATTATCTGTTGAATCTTTACCTATCTCACAAGTTGTTGATGATACGCTTCCTAAATGGGAAGACCCGATACTCGTCCGTCGTGATCGACGACCTACGTTAACTATTCAAGCTAATCCAATCCCTGGTGTTACTTTGCCCACACTGGTTAAAAGTGTAGGTGAAAAATTTGAGTCATTAGATGCGCCTCCTGGCTTTATCTTAGAGTGGGGAGGGGAAAAAGAATCATCCGCTGATTCGCAAGCTTCGTTAATACCCGGTGTCGTTCCAGCACTTGCATTAATGGCAATAATAATTGTTGCCTTGTTCAATGCATTTAAACCACCACTTGTTATCGTGTTCACAATACCGTTTATGTGGATCGGCGTGACTATCGGGCTTTTAACTTCTGGAGCTGCCTTTGGCTTTGTAGCGTTGCTAGGTGCAATGAGTCTTGCGGGCATGATGATTAAAAATGCAATTGTGCTGCTTGATCAAGCAAACATTTTCATCGAAGAAGGTAAGACTCAATACGATGCTATTATTGATGCAGCGTTATCACGTTTACGACCTGTAGTACTGGCTGCAGGGACAACTGTATTAGGGGTAATGCCACTTCTCCAGGATATATTTTGGATCGGTATGGCAGTGGTGATTATGGCTGGCTTAACTTTTGGAACTATATTAACAATGGTAATGGTACCAGTGTTTTATGCCACCCTTTTCAAGCTTTCCGCACCAAAATCTGCTGCTTAAAAATGAAAAATATAATCGAGGAGAAATTGAGCGTTAGCGAGTTTCAAAACTAAGTTACTTAGAATTAAATATCAAAATAACTACAAAATGAAAGATGAAGATTACGAAAAAGAGCTACGCAAACTTCAAACAGAACTTGTAAAGGTTCAAAGATGGGTAGTAGAAACTAAAGCAAGAATCGTTGTAATTTTTGAAGGTCGCGATGCAGCAGGCAAAGGAGGTGTGATAAGACGCATTACTGAACGTGTGAGTCCAAGAATTTTTCGCATTAACGCACTACCTGCACCGTCAGAAAAAGAAAAAACTCAACTTTATTTTCAGCGCTATATTGCTCGCTTGCCTGCTGGGGGGGAGATCATATTATTCGACCGAAGTTGGTATAACCGTGCAATTGTGGAACCTGTAATGGGATTTTGTACTAGTGACGAATACGAACATTTTATAACAACGGTATCTGGAGTTGAAGCCGCATTGGTACGCGATGGAATTATTCTAATTAAGTATTTTTTCGACGTTAGCCAAAAAGAACAAGAAAAGCGTTTTCTAAAAAGAATTAACGACCCTATGCGACAATGGAAATTGAGTCCTATGGATTTTGAATCGTATAGCCGTTGGTGGGACTACACCAAATACATTGACAAAATGATGGCGGCTACCGATACGGAGTTTGCACCTTGGAACATAGTTAAAGCAGACGATAAACAAGAAGCACGTTTAAACTGTATTTCTCATTTGCTCAGTGTAATTCCTTATGAGGAAATTCCTTATGATGGACTTGAGCTTCCAAAAGTAAGAAAGAAGGATAAGGACATTCCTGATAAACCCGTATTTAGACATTACGTTCCAGAAAAATTTAAATAAATACATGAATAACTCACAAGTACCATTTATAAAATCGATTCTCCACCCAACCGATTTTTCACCGGCAAGTGAAAAAGCGTTTGCGCATGCGCTTGCGATAGCCTTACTACGACAAACAGAATTTACGATTTTAAATGTGGGTAATAACAAAAGTGATGGATCGGAATGGAAACAATTCCCGGCTGTACGCAAAACACTAGAACGTTGGGGATTATTAGAAAAAGATAGTCCTCAGTCAGCAGTTTTTGACCAACTGGGTGTAAGTGTAATAAAGACAACCACTGTGGGTACAAATAAAACTTCAGCAATACTTAAGTATTTGGATAGTAATCCCATCGATTTGGCTGTATTAGCTACTGAAGGTCGAGAAGGGCTACCAAGATGGATCAATCGTTCCAAGGCAGAAGCGATCGCACAGGTATCGAATACTATTACGCTGTTTGTGCCAGAAGAAGGTAAAAGCTTTATTCAGCTTGAGGATGGAGATATTTCCCTAAAATGCATATTAGTACCTATCGATCGTCAACCTTCACCCAATGCTGCAATTATATATGCTACCAGAGCTGCTCAAACACTTGGTGTAGATACTATAGTAGAAATTATCTTGCTGCATGTTGGCACTGATGACACTGTTCTTGATTTGGACCTACCTGAAAATTCCGCATGGAAATTTAAAAAAGAAGTTCGACAAGGGGAGCCAGTCGAAGAAATCATTAATGCCGCAAATCAATTCTCTGCAGATGCTATTTTTATGGCAACGGCAGGCCATGAAGGCATACTTGATGCGATGCGTGGTAGCACAACTGAACAAATTGTACGTAAAGCGCCTTGTCCATTGGCTGCAATTCCACAATCTTGGGGTAAGGAACTTTAAAAAAATATTATTACTAGAAAAATAAAATAACGCTGCCAGCAATGGTGAGCAAGACATTAGCAAAAGCATACGCACCGGTATAACCTAGTGACGGTATAGAACTGTTTGCAGCTTTGGTGACCACACTAAGGGATGCGCCACTGGTCATTGAACCCGTAATACCACCAAATAACAAAACCGGATGAATCTTCAGCACTTTTCTACCAAAAAAATAACCAACAAAAATAGGTATTATGGTGACAAAGATACCTGCCAACACTAATGATGGGCCTGCAGCAATAAAAGTTTCGATAATGTCGCTACCTGCTCGTAAACCGACGCCCGCCATAAATAGCAATAAGCCAAATTCCATCAGTATCCAGCGGGCTGCATGCGGCAGACGGCCAAAGGTGGGATGAATACTGCGCAAGTAACCGATGGCAAGTCCGGAGGCAAGTAAGCCACCTGCAGAACCTAGTCCTATTGATAATTCACCAATACTAATGGTAAACAGACCTATGGTGACTCCGATGGCAATGCCAAAAGCAAAAGTGATCATATCTGTTTCTTCAATGTCCCGCTCGACATGACCAAGTTCTTCACCCAGAAGGTCAACGTTTTCGTGTGGACCTACTACACTGAGAACATCACCTTTGTTTAATTTGAAATCGGCAGTCAGAGGTAATTCCATACTTAAACGTGAAACGCTGCTAAGCAATACGCCAAACTTAGATGCGATTTCTAATTCTTCAAGGGATTTGCCGACTGCGTTTTTATTAATAACAACAATATCTGCTGTTTCTGTGATTTGTTCAGTGCTAGCCTCAGGTGTGACTTCCTCACCAATTTTTGCAATGGTTTTTGTAAAATATTCCACTGGTGCAAGAATGTGTAACTCATCACCCAATTGAAGAAAATCATCTGACCCTGGCTGTATGAATTCGCCGTTTCTTCTGACCTTTACCACCGAGGTTTTATCCCAGTATTGCTCTTTTAATTCCTTACGAGGAATTTTTGTGATTTCTTTATTGGTAACTCGGTAAATGCGTGCCGATACGTTTGTTTGCTGTGATGTGGTTTCACTTTTGACTTCCAGCGCTTTTGCTTCTTTTTCAAGGTTGATACCCAGTAATTGCGGTAAGAGTTTTATAATTGCAATTAACCCAGCTAAACCAAAGATATAGGTAATTGCATAACCCGTTGCAACATTGCCTATCATGGCATCGGCCGTTAAACCCTCGGGGGGCTTGATTTGTCCGGTGCGGATCGCGTCTTGCGCGGCAGCTAGTGTTGGCGAACTGGTTAACCCACCTGATAATAAACCCGCGGACGTACCCGGTTCGAGTGACAATAGTTTCGTTGCAATGACAGCAATGGTAAAGCCGGTTGCTGCAATGACTACCGCCAGTAAAAAGTATTTAAGGCCATCCGTTTTAAGTACCTCCAAAAACCTTGGTCCCGCCTGATAACCCACAGAGAAAATGAATAACGCAAATCCTACTGATTGTGCGCCAGGAGACATAAGAAAATCAAAATGGCCAAGAAAAAGTCCGGCAAACAAAACGCCGGCTACAGGACCAAGGGAAAAACTCCCAATGCGAATACCACCAATTAAATACCCCATGCCGAGAATCAGAAACAGCGTAAGCACCGGTTGACCATGAAGAAGTTCAATAAATCGGTTGAATACATTTAGTTCTAGTTCTTTCATTGGTTACGCTCACTTTTACTTTTATATTTATGCTGTTTTATTTACTAAATATTTATCACATAGTTAAAAAATCGAGTATGTAATTGCTCTTTAATTAAAATGGTAATTCATAATTTAATATTATTCTTGCATCTTGAGTATCCTCACCACCTTCGAAATCTACATTCGCATATCGTGCACGTAACCATAAACCATTTAAACCTCCAGATTTTGGGCGAAAATCAATTGTAAAATTATACTCGGTTGCATCGGCTAAATTTTCATCTGTGTTTGGGTCTTCCGCATTATTACCCCAAGCAAAATTGGTAAATGCGCTAACGCTAGGTAGACCTAATTTGGAAAAATCGTAAGATAGACCAACTAAAAGTCCAATTTCATTGGCGCGGTCAAAATCACGACGCATTAGGGATAAATAACTTGGTCTACCACCAAAGGGGCTTTGTATGTCACTTCCGGTACCGGTGTTGGTGGCGGCCAAAGTAAGAATGGCGTTTTTATAGCTGGTTCTTACCCGTACCCCATAATGATTGGTGCTGAATCTTCCAATTAAATCGTCACCAATACTATTTTGATGTGTAAACTGCAAATTAATTTTAGAGGCAATTTCTTCATTCCACTCTTTAAGAAAGTTGAATTCTGAATAAAAGTTATTAAATGTATCCCAGGTGTAGTAATTTATCGCTCCAATAGAACTATTATCACTCAAACGATAACGTAACCCTGCCATCGAGGTTCCTCGATCACTATCATTTTCATTGGAATCAAGATCGCTAGTTTGGCCGCCACGATCAGGATCTCCTACCCCTGCTGCTTCTGCCATACTAATGAAACTTTCTGAGTCGCGAAGCTTTATGTCTGTAACTTGGCCCGCGATGAAATCTATTTTTTTCCCTTCTCGTCGTATACTAAATGCTTCATGGGTATTGGGAATCATACGACTGTCTTGTTTATTTAAATACGGTAAATCAAACGCTTGTCGATAGGCTCGTAGATGAAAGCCTTTTAGTAATGCTTCCACATACAATTGACCTAAAACATTCAGATCACTTGCATTCGATCCTAATAGTAATGTTCCATCTCCTCCATCATCATGTACACCATGAGAAATGTAATAACTTGCCCCAAAATTGAAACGATCAAATAATTGTGCAGATCGATACCTTAGTTCTCCGCCTATGGCGATGGCTTCTGGATCTTCATCATCGCTGAAATCACGAGAAAAACTGTAGGCACGAAAATGTGGGGTTAGACTTGATTTACTCCAAAACTTTGGGAGTTCTTCCATCCAATCACCAAGTTTAGGGAGCAAGATTTTCTTTTCTTTTAAACCACCTTCAAGACTATCTTCATCTTTTTTTACAGAAGGGGGGGTTACCTCTTCATATCTACCATATTCGTCAGCATGAACAACTACTGTAAGTAGCAGCACATGAGACACTAAAAACAGCAACAGTATGAAAAATACACGCCCAATTTTCACTATAGTACTTCAGTTATCGATTTTGAAATAAATAAGACTCTATTTTTTTAATTTTCAAGCGACTGCGCAACATGTACTCCAACTAGTCGTGCTACAAGTACTACCAAAAATACCTGTCCTATAAAAGCTTCTGTAATTGCAAGTAAGCGCGCAACTGAATGTACAGGAACTACATCACCATAGCCTAGTGTCAACAAGGTAACAAAACTAAAATACAATTGTCGTGAAAATAAATTTCCATGTTGATCTTGCCCGATAAAAGCACCTAAACCATCGTCAGGCAATAAAAACGATCCGGGATAAATACTTTCAACTACACAATAAAGTGACACCCACAAAAATCCAATTATAAGATAAGCACAAAGTGCTGCATTAATGAGGTCGAAAGTGACTTTTTTACACGTGAATACATACTTTATTAATGAAATCATAACCAAACTTAAAAACGTTGCTAGTAATAGCTGCTGTAAAATATATTGCCAGTTACCATGGGGAATGCCTATTCTTGCCCACATCAGCACTAAGGCGGGTAGCATAAGTAGAAGAGCGATACTTTTTTTAAGACGACTTGTGCTTGTTGCGAAAATTGCAACAAACATTAATAATGTTATTGATGCAGATAATGCGACCCTGCCAATACTTGGAAACTGTTCACTACTCAAGCTTGAAATTGCGGGTATCAATAAAATATTAAGCAGTAAGCTTAATAATAAAATTGTAAATTGATATTCTCGAAATAATCTTATCAGTGCTTGCATAGGGCAATTTAGTTGATTAACTCTTTAAAGTATAAATATTCGGTAGTATGTATCGAGATATACCCTGTATTAATTCAGGCTAGAAATATTTTAGGCTAAGGCTTACTATACTACTACTATAATTCATTCGATAAAATATGATGAAAAATTTAGCACCTATTAATAATTCATTGCTTACACGTATTATATTATTAGTAGTCGTAAGTATTTTCCTTAACTTAATCGCACAAAAGCATCTAAATGCAGAAGAAACAGAAAAAGAAATAGAAAAAATTGATCTCTCAACTATTTCTTGGGGAAGAAAATATTTCTTTGATGCGCCACGTTTTAAGGATGACAATATACGAGAACAATTAGATGCTGCGATAGAAGAAAAATTTAAAACCTATGGAATAAAACTTACAGAAGGAAACTCTAGCAGCAAATATGTACTCAACTACACATTAGTCCTTGAAGAAAGTGCATCACAGCAAGAAATTGAAGAATTATATATTCAAGAACCAGAACTTACAGATTCCTCAGATGGCGAAATAAATATTGAGCAAGGTGAATTTTTAATTTCAATTCGTAATCGTGATACTCGAATGGCAATATGGAGAAACAATATTGAAGGGTTAGCTATCTTGGAAGTGCCTGATGAAATTCGCCAAAAGCGAGTTAAGACTATTATTGATCAAGCTTTTATGACATTTCCAAAAGAGTATAAATATTCTCAATAGATAAGCTTTAAATTTTTAAACCTAAAATTATATCGTGAGATTTGTTATTCAAGTAAATCTACTTTAATGGCTAATTCATGATTGATTATAGCATCGAGTTTATTATCAATTTGATAAAAACGTGCTACTTTTTTCCCAGGTAATATTTTTTGAAATTTTTCTATATAGCCCTGCTTAATTAACAGCTTTCTATTTTCAATTTCAAAGAAATTTTCTAAATATTGATTGGCCTGTTGATCAGTAACTCTACGTGAGGCATTAGCATTTTTAAAATCTTGAACTAAATCAAATTTATCACGATACACATCATCCAAATCTCTTTCATATTCAGAATACAAAGCCCAAAACGCTTTGTCTTGTTGCTTTGTAAACTGCATATTTTTTGCAATTTGTAGCTTCTTTTTTACTTCAACAGCAACGCGCTGATAATCAAGGTCTTCTGAAAGAGCTATATTGCTTAAAATAAGTGTAAATATACAAAAAAATATGATTTTTGATTTTTTTAGTATTATATATTTGAACATCTTGGTAAGACCTCTAAACTTATGGACGTGTGAATAATTGGCAATATAATAATATGCTAGTTGTTAGTATCATATATCAATACATTCTGCGGTAGGCGATGTTCAAAGTATATTAAGACAGTCAATACTAAATCTACATTGATACTGATTACTAGCAGGCAAATAAATAATTAATTCAAGAGTAAATGCTATGCATAAATATTATTTAATCCCTGTTATATCACTTTTACTACAAAGTTTCTTAACAGTAAGCTTTGCCGAACAAGAGCTATATGAAGTTCCACCAATACTTCAAGCAAAAGATGCAGTGCCTGAAGAATTGTTAAAAGTGATCTGTACACAATTGAAGATGAAGTTGCCACACACGGCTACACCAACACCTATCAAATAAATTCCAAGTTCGGAAAGTTTACTGCGCATGGAAATGAGATGTTGGTACAACGTATTCAAGAAATTAGAGCGATACAAGAATTAGAAAATATTAAAAAATCTAAAAAATTTGGTGAGGGGGTGAAAGCGGGTGCAAAAGCGCCCTTTAGCTTTATGAAAAACCTTGTCACACATCCTGTAGATACCGTTTCGGGTGTGCCCAAAGGTTTATGGCGCTATGGATCTCGTGTTGGAGAAATGGCGACGGGTGATAAAAGTGAATATGAAGATGGAGTTGGTAAAGAGCTAATTCTGTTTTCAGCGCAAAAACGAAAACTGGCATATGATTTGAATGTTGATGTGTACTCTTCGAACAAAATACTACAGGAGTATATGAATAGTGTAAGTTGGGCCTCTTATTCGGGTAACATGGCCGTTTCTGCGGCCTTAAGACCATTAGGTGCGGTTCGTTTTACCAAAACGGCTCATAATGTAAATAATCTCATTCGTGATAATGCACCAGAGGATTTGCGTAAGATCAACCGCAAAGTTCTGAAAAAATTGGATGTCCCAAAAGATGTGATTGAGGAATTTTTAGATAATAATTGGCTTTCACCTCGTCATGAAACCGCTATTGTGCATAGTCTAGAAAATTTGGGATTACAAAATGGTGTTTCAGACTATATTCAGTTAGTTGCCACTTCTAATTCAGAAGAAGACGCATTTTTCTTTCAAAATATTACACATTTAATAGAACATTACATTAGCAACACAGTGGAGTCTCAAAATTCTATTGTTGTACATGATCATTTTGCGTTGCTAAGGGTGCGAAAACACTTCGTTTTTCCAGTATTAGTGGATAATGGTTATTGGTCAGAGTTTGGTGCGAATCTTATAAATACATTTGAGTCAGATTTGCGATCAGAATATGGTGAAAATGTTCAGATATTACTTTGGAT
>JABDMD010000107.1 GCA_013001685.1 Gammaproteobacteria bacterium
GTGGAATGATACAGCCTGAATTAGGTTTGCAAGAAAGGGTGAAAAAACTAGAACGTATTATGTTTATGATGCGTGTTGCAATTATCGTTTTAGTGGGTTTTATGATGTATGATGCACTAGCACCGGATACGGGCTCCGATGTTGTCTTTGCAGATAAAATTAAATCTAGGCAATTTGTTTTACTAGGTCCAGGTGATAAAGCAATCGGCTATTGGGACTACAAAGATACCAAAGGATTAAAGTTCTACTCTAAAGAAGGTAGTCACGTAGTCATTAGTCCAGAGTCGCTTACATTTTATGAAGATAAGCTAAACCCTCAAGTAAAATCAAAATACGACTAATTTATTTCTTTAATCTATACTTTGGCCGTATTTCTTCTTAAACAGCTTTTTCGATTGGCTAACCCATTTGTCCCGATCAATACGATCTGGGAAACTGCCAAGTGTTGTGGCTAAGGTTTTTATATCAGCAGTTTTCAAGCGCCCCAACTGTTCATATGAATAAACGCCAAAGTCGTTGAGCTTAGCTTCCATAACTGGGCCAATTCCCTTAATGACTTGCAGATCATCCTTAACGGTGGCAGCTGCAATATTTAAACCCTTTGCTGGAGCTTTAATTCCTGCTGCTGGTTTTGATGCAGGTTTACTTGCTTCTTTTTTCTGAACAGACTTTTTAGCCGGCTTTTTTTGTGTGGGAATAGGTGATGTTTTCAGTTTACTTTTTAGAGCTTCAATGGTGTGTTCGTGTTCGCGCAACATTGATAGATCAAGTTTAGAAGACTGGAGTTCGCTTTCTAGAGTAGTTAACTGGCTCTTATACTCTTGAACTGCTGAAGCGCTTGAGGCCTGGGCTCTGTTTTCTGCTGTGCGTAATTGTTCGCGAAGATCGTCTATGACTGCATCTTTTTCTTCACAAGTATCCACAAACACACGTTCTTTTTGACTAGACTCAAGTTTTATTTCATTAATTTGCTTATAGGTGCGACCCAAGACATTATTTTTGCTGGTGCCCACAAGTCGAACTTTATCCATGAAACGGCCAAATTTATTATCGCTTGATGGCGCTTCTAAAGGTGTTAATTCGTTGATTCGCTTCTTGAGCTTTTCTAATTCAGCTTGATTGAGAGTGTTTTGTTCAGCCAAGTCTCTATTACGTTGTTTCTGAGTTTCTGTTATTTCTGTTTGCGCTTGATTTTTAAATGCATGTAATTCTGCTAGAGCGCTACTAGCTTGTTGTTCAAGTTTGGGGTGAATCTCACGCATGTGAGCGGTATCTGTTCGATCTCGTCTCCACTTGCTTTGTACTTGTCCAATCATGCCATACAGGCCACGTATATCATTTTCTGAACAGGTAACTTTGTCGTTTAGGTTTTGAACCTTGCCTATCATGTCATCAAGCCTAAATTTAAATGATTCTTGATCAGTAACTCGCTTATTTAGACGTTTAATTTTCTGATTTGCATCAGCATGTAGGTCTACATACTGGCATGCGAGATTCTCAAAATCATTTCGTTCGTTAAGTGTTTGTTGATACTTTTGCTGAAGATTTTTAATCCATACTTGGTATTTAGGTAACTGCTTGGCTTTTTGTTTTGTAGTTTGCCAGCGAGATGTCATCAACATTAAATCGCCAGTTTGGGTATCGTATTTTGACTGGACTTCACTATATTGGGTTTTGTAGGAAGCTGCTTGTTTTTTAGTTTCTTCTAATTCAGTAGATTGAGAGTTAATTTTTGATTCAAGACGGCTGCGTAACTCGCTTAAATCACGGTTACATGTGCAACGACGCATCAGCCAGCCAACCAAGGCGCCTAGTGCGGCTGCACCAAACAAATAAAGTAATAACTCATTTAGTAAGTAGCTCATAGTTATGGTCTCAATTATTTATTCTCGTTTGGCTTATAATATTTTTAGTTTACAGTTTTTGACTAATAGTAAATTCAATACGTCGATTAAGTGCACGTCCTTCTTTACTGTCGTTATCTGCAATCGGTGCTGATTCGCCGAATCCGGTGGCGGTAAGTCGTGTGGCTTCAACCCCGGTGCTTGCAAGATAGTTTAAGATTGATTGTGCACGTAGCTGACTTAATTCAAGATTTACACTGTCTTCGCCAATGCTATCGGTATGGCCTTCAATTATTACATCGAACTCAGGATGTTCAGTTAATACTTTGACTACATCATCAAGTATCAACTTACCTTGTTGAGTAATTTCATCACTGGCAAATAAGAAAGTAATTCCAGACAAGTCTAGCGTTTGCAGTAACTCTTCAACGGCTTCTACTTGAACTTCGGGCTCCGGTTCTGATTCTGGGGCAAGTGCAATTTCAGGTTCGGGTTCTGAGATGGGTTTTGGTTCAGGAGCGATTTTAACCGTAGCAGGTTCGACAACAGGTTCGGGTTCAGCAATTTCAAGTTGATTTTCAACAACGCGTATGCCTGGCAAAGCTGCAACAGTTTGTTCAATTTCTATAGAACGACTTTCGCTTACTACGGTTCCAGTTAAGACCGCATCTCGTCCATCCATTTCCACGACTACACCACCGATTTGTTGCTGTTCTAAAAGCTGATTGCTTTTAAAGCTTAAGTTATTCTCAATGTAGCCAGCTTTGCTTTCTTTTGTATACCAATACAAAAGTCCAAGGCCGATAATACCAAGAAATAATGGTATTAACATGCAGAGAGTACAATGATTTGTACGATGGTCAGTCATAGTTAATATAAGTTTTTATAGTTATACGAAAGTCAAAATTAGCTATCAATTTGCGTTTTTCGACTCTAAGTTAGTATTGCGTGATCGTCAAAAATTCGCAAACAAAAATGAACAAATTACAGCATTGATTCGAATTGAAGAGGGCACTTTGTGCACGATTTTTCCTTATAAATATAAGGGAAATGTATGAATAACGTTATATCGAATCAATCAACCCCAGTCAGTAGGGTAGGGATCGATATCATTTGTTGGTATGTAGCTTGAGTATAGTGTTAAGCAGGAACTTTCTCTATAGCGGCAGGTATACGCTCGGTAAGTTTTTTAATTAAGGCAACAAAATGCTTGTTCTCTGTGCTTGATAAATCTGCAAGCATGCGCTTGTATGTGTCATCCATTAAATCTATGCCGAGCTGAGCAATTCTCTCACCTTTAGGAGTGAGTGTGATATCTACAACTCTACGATCAAAACGGTTATGTGAACGTTCAATACATTCTTTGTCTTCAAGCTGATCGAGATAACGACTGACTGTTGCACGTTCAATCATTAATTCATCCGCAAGTTTTGCGGGGGTAAAAATAGACTTAGCGGAAATCGCATGAATCAATCGCCATTGATTGAATTTCAATCCATAGCCATCTAATTCTTTATTAAGCGTGGTTCGTGCAAAAGAATTTAATCTATCTGCAAACGAGATAATCATCGGTAAAACCGAATCATTATGATCATTTATTTTACTCATAGTTTGTAAGCGATTAGTTTTGTTAAATCAATAGCTTATTAATAGCATACACTATGAGTCACAAGTGCCTATTGAGAATTAAAATTACGATTGTTTACAGTTCTTTTTTACTATAGTTGGCAATCGCCAACTAAGGGGTTGATGCGCTCGGATGGGTGGTGCCCCGAGTAGGAGTCGAACCTACGACTTCATCCTTAGGAGGGATGCGCTCTATCCAGCTGAGCTATCGGGGCAGATAAATCAAGATAAAGTTTTGTGTGGCTGCGCCACAAATTGATTAGCGACTTGTACACGACGCACGGGTGGTGCCGAGGGGGCGGCTAAATCCTTATATAAACATCTAAATATAAGATTCTACTCGGATTCAAGCATTGAGCAAAATAGTCGGTTATGATTGTAATGAGCAGATTTTTGGCCGCAGTAGATTATGTATTGGAATGTTCAAAGCAAAGCTTCAATATGTCCGTAAACGATCCAAATCGGACATTCTATAAGTACAAGCTTAATAGATGAGAATAATAATGCGAGATCGTCAAAATTACATACGACAAATTATATCAGTCATAATTGTAGTAATGATTTTTTGTACAGCGCATGCAGAAATGACACTTTGTGATTGTATGAATAAACCTATGGACACTGATGCTAAAGTTGCAGAATGCAGTGCAATTTTTGATGGCCTAGATCCTGAATCTTCGCGTGAGCAAAAAAGAGCATGTCGTAAAAAACCGCCACCTGCTGGTGGTCCAGATATTTGCTATTGTTTAAAAGCTTCCTATACAGATCAGCCTAAAGTAGCGAAGAAATGTGAAGAAATTTTGGAAAGCATATCCGAAAAGAAATTCATGGAACATCTTCACAACTGCTAAGGAATGTAATTTAACTCGATATAGTCTTCTGATGACATGAGGTACTTAAAAGGTGACGCGGTATGTGCATTATACTTGAATTTACCTGCAGATATCTAATGCCTGCTATCAACTCAATGCGGTCATTAAGCTATTACACTTAATAGGACGATAGGAGCCAGAAGATGAAGCGCGTTATTCATCGAAACCTATCTACGCTAGTAACAGTCCTTACAGTGTTATGTACAGCTTTGCCTTCATATGCGGAAGAAATTATACGTGATCGAAGTCTGATCATGACAATGCCTATTGAAGGTGTGACGTTAAGCATGACTCCAAAACAAGCATTTGAACACCTTGTTGCGAGTGGTTTTTCTGCAGAAAATATTGACCGGTTTGAAGACTGGACTACTCCTGGAATCTCGTTCAGGAAAGAAGGGGCGATGAAGCCAAGTGGTTACCCGAAATGGTATATTGAGATCGCTCTTGGACAAGAAGATGGGCGCCTGATCCACGTGAGCGAAACTAGTCAAAAATTGGATCGAACAAACTATGATTTAGCAACAGAGATCAATCATGTCCGTAGTCACTTTGGCATTGCTGAAGATGAACCTGAGTGCAGTTATTCTGAGCGCGGCGGCATCTGCAGTGTTATTGACACGAAAAATGCAAATAATGTAGTTTACGCTTTTCAAGTTAAGCCTACGACGAAATCAACGCAACTCATAATTAATAGTAAGTAAAGAAGTTGTAAATGACCGCTAACGACCCAAAGCGGACATTAGTAATAAACATATGATAGTTGCCTCTATGATTCTTGCACCACTTCTACTGGCTTGTGTGGTTTTATATATACGGTTTCAACCTAATACAACGGGAAATAAGAACACACAAAATAGATTCAACCTATTCGTTGCAGCATTAGCCATACTCGCATCCATCGCAGTGTCTATTTATTTTTGGCAAACAACAGGTCAGAGTGTAGATCGAGCATGGTGGCCCGTTTTAGCACTATTCGCAAGTATGTTTCTAATCAGTTTCATACTTGTAATTGGCATTCTTATCCGGTTTGCAATGTTCAGAAAAGATAACTAACCATTAAATAATTCAGCTTGATTAAAAAGACTTTATTCTATTTATTCTTCATCAGTGCACTCGTATTATTCTATGTTACTTGTTGGGCTGTACATAGCGCAAATCTACTAGCTTTAAAAATGTTTTTTGATGTGTTGGAAATGCCCTTTGACCTGAATATTCGCAATGCGCCGATCCGGCATAAAGCGCCGATCTTTTACTATTAATACTTCGGTACTGCCAACGAAGGGAAATTGAGTAGCTGGCCTAAAGGACCGCCGATCTTCTTTCTCTCGACGATTTATAATATACATATCAGCTCTAACTGACTCCTTCATTTCATTCATTTTAGATAAATCTAGATTCCAACCAAGCGTTATTCTGAACGATCAAAAAACAATATACACTTGAACTATTATAGTTTGTTGATTTGGATCAAATATATTCGATTAAACCGATAATGCTGATGAGTGATCGCTATTAGCCGAAAGCGGACATTACTAATAAGTTGTACCTGGGCTGTAAAGAAGGTCTCTTATCTAATACTCCCTGCTCACACATGGAGCAGGGATGTGTAATGGTATCGAATTTAGATACGCTTTTTTATATACAATCAATTAAAAATATATATTAGTGATGCAAAAGAAAATGATATGCCAATTGTAAATAATAAGAGATCAGGAACTAAAATATTGTAAAAAAACGCCATTTCACCCTGTCCTGATGTATATACATTTGTATTCAATTTATTAACACCATCCAGCACAACATCCATTTTTGTGTTTCCTCTAGTTAAAACAAAGTTATGGTTAAAAGCAGTAAGTTTATTTATATTGCACGTAGTAGAACGAGTTCCACATGTTTAGTTCAAGCTATAAGTGAATATAGATATTGATCTAGTGATATGTGTAACTACTTTAATATCCGTTTAAAGTTTTTAATCTCTATAATTAAGTGCGTATGTCCGCTATTGGCCGAAAGCAGACATTTAAATATGGAGTAGGGTGCTCATTAAACTTGCATGGGGATGGGGAATTCGGTTGATCGCCCCTCTACCAAATAAACACACTAAGTTATTGAATTAAAAATGCAGAAAAAATTCTATTTTGCTGAGTACCCCCAATAATACCCCCAACTTATTCACATCGATTAAACTTCTATGTATCTAATGGTATGTGATAAAACGTTATTGGATAACGGCGGCGTCTACCAAATAGTTATTCTATCTACCTGATTAAATTCAATATTTTAAATCTAGTTTAAATTTATACCCCCAAACATACCCCAAATTATCATCGGATTTAGATAAACTTTATTGGATGCTATTGGATTATTATTTCTCCTATTGTCCCAAAGCGGAGGTTCTTTGCAATTCGAATGGGGTTGATCGCAGACTCATTGTATCAACCTAATTCAATGACATCATAAGTGGAAAATCTAGATCATATTTGGCAAGCCTACATTGATACGAAAATTGTTCAAAAAAGTAATGATGTTGCTTGGACAGGGCAAGATGCTATACCTCTGCCATGGGTACCGCCAATTCATGTCATTACTGCATGCAATCCATTTGAGCAAGTACTAACAGACGATGAAAACCAGAAGCGTAATAGTGCGTTAGAAGAAATTTTAAATGCACAAAATCTTGAATATGAGTCAGTAATTGGTAAATCAACAAAAGGCTCGTGGCAAGAAATTAGTTTTGCAATTCATGGGTTGAGTAGAGTGCAAGCATGTGAACTTGCTTCTCAATTTGAACAACGAGCTATATTTGAAATAGATAATGAAGCGTTGCATGTAATTAGTGCTAGAGATATGGTTTTACAGAGGACTAAAAAGCGCATTGAGTAAATGTATCAGTCATGCGATTGGCCGAATGTGGACATTCGATAGCTTTGCAAAAATAAACCTTAATGAGGCGCATTAAAAAATACGATAAGCGCATATTGTAGTAATATTTTATCTTATTTATTAGTTCGTTACTTTGATTTAAATAGTTTAGCTGAATTAACAACGATTGAACTGTAAGAGTTAGTTAATTACCATAGCGCCAATCGTGGACAGGATAGTCCTGCGAACAAAATAAAAAATTGATTAAGAGAGAAACGATGTAGCTA
>JABDMD010000114.1 GCA_013001685.1 Gammaproteobacteria bacterium
ATAATTTTCTGGCTGTATCACTATTTGTGGATTCATTAATGGCTTGACTTAACCAGCGCATATCTAGGCGCTGGTTAGTTCTACCTTTATATGTAACGGTTGTATGAGTCATTCATGATCTCTCTTAAATGAAAATGATGCGGGCCAAGGTTGCCGCCATAATTTCCACCAGTTATTTTTTCGATACCTTGTGATTTGCCCAAATCACAAATTGCCTCAATGCCCCTATACATAGCAAGTGACACGTCTTCTTTGGTTAGGCCATCGATAACAATTTCCATTGCTGCTTCAATATTTTTACCCAACACATTATCTGGTCGTCCTTTTAATGTCGGGCAGAATGGATGGTTAGTGGATGCATTAAGAAATTTATACTTTGAACCGACTTTTGATCCTGATCGGACGCCTCCACCAGGGAAAGGCATTATGATATTTGGAAGCATGCCAATTGCATCGATTGCAGCTTCACAGGCAAGTAATGCATGCGATATACCGCGTGCAAACACTAAAATATTTCCGCCACCAATAGCTTTTTGATAGCCCGTTGTTTCGGCGCATAAAAATTCTCCATCCATAACGGGAATTCGCCAAAATCTTTTGTCACCGATCTTTTTAGAAGTTTGGAAACCATCACCAAAGTACCGAATATTTTTTCCAAGTGCGATTTGGTTCTCACCTTCCATGCCGGGGAAAACGGCAGTAGTAGGGCAGGTTAGTACACATTGACCAATGCGAGTTTGTAATTGTTTTTCTAAGGTTTTTTTATCGGTTGAAAATAACAATACCGAAATTCCTGGACGGCCATCAGGGGTTTCATGATTGCCAATGACTTTTTCTATTCCGGCTTCAACACCACAACCAATTACAGAGGTTGCAAATCCAGTCATGGTTGCAGCTGCATGGCGTGCCCACTTATAGTTAATAGCAGTGATAATCACGCGAGTAGCACGCATAGAGAATGCTTCTGCAAAAGTGTCTTCAATTTCTACGCCATTAATAATCATATTAAATGAGTGCTGTTAAATTTTTCCGCAGGGATGTGTTTCAATTTCGTTGCCAATGCATTCTATCATTTCGTCATTTGAAATCTTGAAATTATTGAATGAAATAGTTTGAAAATCATCAAAGTATTTCTTCAGTCGCTTCTCAATGGCACGATCAAACTCAGGTTTAACTACATGAGTTACTCCTTGAACAGTTTCTACGATTTCGCCATCTTTTACGATCAAGGTGCCGTTTTTAAATACATAGGCCGGTTTAGCAAACATCTGCTCAATATCATTTTGTTTGCGGTATACGGTGATGTTTGCATTCGCACCCTCTCCAAGGTGGCCATGATTGCTTAAGCCTAAAATCTTTGCAGGCGCAGCACGTGTCATGATTGCAATTTCGTATAAAGAATACTCACGATCCATTGAGGCAAGGTTAGAGGCTTTTTGTGCACCTTTATGAATGATTTTAAATACATCATTTCTAAATGAGCGATCCATTAATAATTTAATTAAGTGTGGATAGCTGGTAAAAGGTGCGCCATTAGGATGATCTGTGGTCAGAAAAACACGCCATGGATCGTTAACTTGTAAAAATATTTCTAAACCAATCGCCCATTGCAATGCGTTTACAAAACTTTTATCACGATATTTGAATGGAATCACACCGCAACCAGCTTCGCATTCGATGTCCATTATCGTCCATTTCTTTGGAGAAGCATGGTCATGGCCAAAATATTGCATCATGGTATCGCCAGAAGTGGTAATTGTTTGGCCAAACATTATTTGACCAACATCAGCGCTGACATTTTTATTATTGTTAATCGCTTCTGCAATCTCACATGCAGCGGAAGAAAATTTATAATCACCTTCGGTGCCATAACTATGAAATTGAATGTGGGTTAAATGAATAGGTAAGCCATCGGCGGCTGCCATAGTGGCTAATGTTGATGCAAAGTTACCTGGTACGCCTAGATTACTTGCGTGCACATGCAATGGGAAAGCAATGCCAAGTTCGTGTACCGCTTTGCTTAAGGTTGCAATTATTTCTCTTGGATTGCTACCAGCAGGTCCGGTTTCATCAACATCAAGTCGACGTTGATTGTATTTAAAGGCGTGTATGCCGCCGGCATTAACTACTTTAATACCAATGCATTGGGTCGCATCTAACAACCATGCAACATAATCATTAATTGCATTTTGCGTCGCACCTTCGCGAATCATGTTTAATAGAAAATCATCGTTACCCAGCAGCGCATAACCACCTTTGTCCACCATCGGTGTGTCAGCCAATTCCATATGTGCTTGACGAGCATTAACCGGTAGCACAGCGGGCTCAAAACATGCGGTATAGCCCATTTCCGCATAGCGATAACCTGAACTAAAAGTGGAGGGAACAGCGCGGCCATTGCCTGAGCGTAGGATGTCAGAACCTGGGTGTGGGTGTGAATGCGCATCTTCCAACATCATAGTGCGTGCGATGTTTACCTTGCCGCCACCGATATGTGTGTGCAAATCAATTGCACCTGCCATAACAATGCAATTACTTAGATCATACGTTTGATCTAATTTTTCATTGTCAGTTAAACTCTTTTGTAGTTTCCCATCTACTATATATAGATCTTTATTCTGGCCATCAACTTGATGTGCAGGATCGTAGATTTCACCACCTGTTAGTTTAATTGCCATATAATTAGATTAGCTTGATGAGTTTGTTTAACAAATCGCTTGCGGCAGGGAGTTTGCTGTCACGAATTTTATGTAAAGGTAGTGTTGCGACACTATCGGTTCTGCAGGCAAGTCCGCGATGATCAATTCCTGGTACACCTACTGGCAAGTAAACGTCTGCAGTTTCACATTTCATATTAGGATGACCAAATACGATAGTTGGTATGTTGTGCTTTGGAGGAATGTCGTCCGAGTTATACGTCGCTATCCATAGTAAGCAATCAGCTTCTTGGTTTTTCAGCATGTTGGCACCATCGAAAAGCACAGGATTGTGAATAGGTGAGTCTTGTGTGAATGACACTGGTAAAGGTACGCCTGTTTGCCAAGTAGCAACTTGACTAGCAGTGACTTCACCTTTAGAGCCACCTAAAGGTAACGCTACGCAACGTACTTTATTCATTAAGGTCTTAATGGATTCTGTTAGTGCTTGCACAGTGTGCTCAGCCGATTCCTGATTAAAATCACCAATACTCCATATAATGGTGGTGTACTGACTTTTTAAAATCGTGTCGAGAATACTAAAAAGTTGCTTAGTATCTTTGTCATGTTCTGGGTCAGAT
>JABDMD010000136.1 GCA_013001685.1 Gammaproteobacteria bacterium
AAACTATGTTTTTTAATTCCTACTGCAAGCTATCTTGCATACGCAAATGAAAAATTAAGTTTTGATGCACAAATTATTCAACCAATGACAGGCCAACCGCCTGTTATTACTGATGTCGATATTGAGATTTATAAAAATCGTGAATTCGGTTTGTCTACCTACGATAGTTATGAAGATGGTGCAGGTGTGTCGTTCAGTACCTACAAAAGACCCATCGTTAACATGCGACCAAAGTATCGTATATCAAGCATGAACATTCCATGGCAGTTTCCTGCAGATCTTTCCATTATTGCTTGGCTTGAAGCGAGTGGTTATGACTATGACGTTATTACAGATGAAGACTTACACCGAGAAGGATTAAGTGCATTAGAACCCTATAATTGTGTAATGACTGGCACGCACCCTGAATATGTTTCGGAACGGATGTTAGATGCACAAGAAGACTTTGTTGCACAAGGTGGGCGACTCATTTACATGGGTGGTAATGGTTATTATTGGTGTGTAGGTTTTTATGAAGATGAACCTTGGTGTATGGAGGTAAGAAAATTAGATTCAGGCATGCGAGCTTGGGCTGCAAAAGCTGGCGAACATTATTTGCAAACTACTGGAGAAAAAAGTGGTTTGTGGAGAACTCGAGGTCGTGCACCGCAAAAACTCACAGGTGTCGGATTCATTGCAGAGGGTTTTGAAACTTGTGCGCCGTTTCGAAAAATGCCCGATAGTTACCACCGAACAGTTTCCTGGCTCACAGAAGGAATTGAGGATGAAGTATTTGGAGATGAAGGATTAGCATATGGAGGAGCTGCGGGTATTGAATTAGACCGTTATGATCTTTCTTTAGGAACACCACCGCATACTAAAATTATTGCCTCATCGGGCGGGCATAGTGATAACTATGTAGTTGTGACTGAAGAGCTTTTATATGCCTATGCGGGTTTAGTAGGGAGTTTGGATTACCGTGTTCGTGCAGATATCACCTATTTTACTGCTCCTAATAATGGTGCAGTGTTTAGCACAGGCTCAATCGCCTTTGGTTCTGCATTGCCAGCAAATAATTATAAAAATGGTGCTTCTAGTCTTCTTAGAAATGTTGTAGATAAATTTATAAAAAATGGAGAACTTCCTGGTGGAAGCTGGACGCTTGAAGAAAAACAATGGAGATAAATGTTTATGCACTTTCTTTAAATTTACTGCAGCTTATTATTAAATTAACCACACTATAATCAAGGTATTTTAATTCCTCTCGCGAATCTGGCCGTAAACCTTCCAAAATATTAGTATTTTCTTCATAGTAATATTATTTTATTAACAGTTACTTTGTAAATTGAGATAAAATTATAGAGCGTAGGTTAAGTTTTGACTAACCAATAAAGCCTGCAAATCGAAGGGATGATTTGAACAAGTAGATATATATTAAGGTGGATAAAATTTATGAGTAAAAATATTAAACAATTAGCTGAACGTTTTTATGAGCTTGTAAATGATGGTGGCGAACTCTCGGAAGTTTTATCTGATGACTTTATTTTTGGAATTATGCCTGGGTTTCCATATGGTGGAGATCAAAATGGGTTACAAGCTTCTCTAGAGTTTTTTGACAAGTTAGGAAATCACTTTGACTTTTGGAAAGTGATACCACAAAAGTATATAGAAGTTGATAGCACAAATATTATTGTGCAAGGTTTATATCAAACCAAAGCTACAGCTTCTGGCCAAGATGTTGAATTGCAAACAGTTCATCTTTGGACAGCTAAGGATGGTAAGTTAAATACTTATAAACATTACTGTGATACAGCATTACTGTGTTCAGCGCTTGACCATTCGATACCTCATTAACGTTTTATATAAGGAATAATCTATGTGCGGCATTGCAGGCATCATGCTTAAGGACTCATCGGATTTTAAAACCGGTGAGGCATTGGTAAATATGCTCAACGGTTGTCAACATCGCGGTCCTGATTCTACGGGCTTTGCTTTATATGGTGATTCTCAAAAAAATACACTAAAGCTTAGATTATTGGTTGGTCAAGGCGAGATTGGGGTAGCAGCCATTGCTCAAATTAAGAAGACATTAAAAGAGAATGACGCATCGATTATTGAAGATGAGCATATCGGTGAAACCTACCGTGCAACCGTTAACTATTCAGGCGATATCCAAAAATTTTCATATGCCCTTGAACATGCTGCAAAAGTTGTTTCTATTGGTAATAGCTTAGACATTATTAAGGATGTGGGTAGTGCGGAGGATGTTGATGCAAGTTATGACATACGAAAATATAAAGGTTCTCATGGTTTGGGTCATGTGCGTTTAGCGACTGAATCTGATGTTAAACCAGAAGCTGCGCATCCATTTTGGGCCACGGGATTTGCTGATGTTGCAATCGTTCATAACGGGCAAATAACTAATTACTGGAAAATGCGTAGGCGTCTTGAGCAACGTGATTATGAATTTCGTACGGATAACGATAGCGAGCTAATCGCAGTTTATCTTGCAGATAAACTATCTCAAGGTATTAAATTAAAAGAAGCGCTTAAAACTTCAATTGAAGATCTCGATGGCACATTTTCATTTCTAGTTTCTACAGAAGATGAAATTGGTTATGCAAAAGATCACTTAGCCGTAAAGCCTATGGTGATGTATGAAACTGAAGATATGGTAGCCATTGCTTCCGAAGAAGTTTCACTCAATAAACTATTTCCAGGACAAGCGCTCAATACAAAAGAACCACCACCAGGAACCTATAACACATGGTCACGATCGATTTAGGAAAAACCTCCGTAAGAGAAGGTAATGAAAAAATTCGACAATGCGGTAAAAACGGAGAAGATGTCGAAGTAGTTAATCCCGATGCACGCCATCACATTGGCGTTGGTTTAGTTCATCCCATTACTGTAAAAGTTAAAGGTTCTGCAGGATATTTCTGTGCAGGGCTTAGTGATGCTGCGAATTTTGAAGTTGAAAGCAATGTCGGTTGGGGTGTTGGTGACAATATGTATTCGGGTTCAGTAGTCGTGGGAGGAAATGCTGGTGCAATTCCTGGAGTTGCAATCCGTGGAGCTGAAATTGTAATACGAGGCAACATGGGTTCGCGTGCTGGGCAGGTGATGAAAGCTGGCACCTTGTGTTGTGAAGGTAATGCAAACTTTATGGCCGGTTATATGATGTATGGCGGACGCATCATTATTTTAGGTGACTCTGGCGAAAAAGTTGGCGAGGACATGTCAGCCGGTGAAATATTTGTAGCGGGTAAAGTTGAAGATTTAGGTTCTGACGCCGAGCTAACCGATATTGATAGTGCAGAAATTGATGAGGTAATGAAATTTCTAGATCGTTACAAAATACCGTTTAAAGGAAGTTTTCAAAAAGTCGTTAATGCTGGTAAGAAACTACGCTATGCAACCTCTGAACAGCAAATGCGTAGTATTCCGTTTTTCTCATTCTCAGGTGCATCCGATTACTGGAATCCAAAAATACAAGAAGACTTATATATTAAGTCTCAAATTGGGCGTTATCGAATTCGTGGTTATGGTGGCGCACGACCTTTGCCTCATTTTTCTGACATCGCATTTAAAAAAGATTTATCCCTTGCCGGTGGCGATGCAGATGTAGTCTCTAAAATAAAAATGCGCACTGAAATTGGCGGTATTAACGGTGCAGAACCTCTTAAATTAAGTATGCCGGTAATGATTGCGCCCATGAGTTATGGCGCCTTGAGTGCTTCTACAAAAAGAGCCATTGGGCTTGCATCAACCTTGTCGGATATTGCGGAGAATACCGGTGAAGGTGGCATGAGTGATGCGCAACGTGGGGCAGCAAAACAACTTATATTTCAGATGCTTGGAGGGAGGCTAGGTTGGAATATTCATGATATGAATCGTGCCGATGGCTTAGAGATTTATATATCACAAGGCGCAAAGCCGGGGTTAGGTGGACAACTAATGGCTAAAAAAGTAACGCCCGAACTTGCAAAAATTCGAGGTATTCCAGCCGGAATTGATTTGCGTTCACCTTCAAGACACCCTGATATTTTAGGCGCAGATGATCTTGTTATTAAAGTAGAAGAGTTACGTGAAGCCACAGGCTATCGATTACCAGTAAGTATTAAATTAGGAGCAGGTCGAGTTCGTGACGATATAAAAATTGCAGTTAAGGATGGGTTTGACTTTATTGAGTTGGATGGGATGCAAGGTTCAACTGGTGCTGGAAGTGCAGAAGTTATTGACTATGTAGGGATACCGACGTTACCTGCAATTATTGAAGCACTGAATGCGTTAGAAGAAATTGGTAGACGTGATGATATTCAAATTGTTCTTATGGGTGGTATTCGTGATGGTGTTGATGCAGTAAAAGCATTGTGTCTAGGTGCAGATGCAGTGGCTTTAGGTACATCCACTATTATTGCAGGCGGCTGCATTGCTTGTATGCAGTGTCATGTTGGCCAGTGTGTAACCGGAATTGCTACGCAAGATCCTGAGCATGAAAAACGCTATGACCCCGAAGTCGAGTCGCAAAACATTCATCGCTTTTTAGAAAGTGTACGTTGGCAGATTGCAACCATTGCAAACGAACTTGGATATAACGATGTAACACAATTTAGTCGAGACGATTTAGTGGCATTAACACCAGAAGCTGCAGCCATGACCGGTCTGCCTTATGACCCACAATATGGCGATGCAGATTTAGATATCAAAGTGAGGGCAGCAGTATGAGCGCCGTCTATGATATCAATCGGATATTAATTCCTGAGGTACCGCCTGATTATGAAGATCATACGGCAGATACTAATTATGTTCCCGCTCCTTGTCAGGTTGCATGTCCAATAGGAACGGATGCGCCTTCATACATCGGTTATATATGGGAAGGTAAATTTGAAGAAGCATTTGAAGCCATAACAGCAACCAATCCTTTTAGTTCAATTTGTGGTCGTGTATGTGATGCACCATGTGAGCCAGCTTGTCGACGTACTGATAGTGATGGACCACTACAAATTCGAAACTTAAAACGATTTGTAATGGATAAGTTAGGTGCAACCTATGAGCCTATTCCTATAAAAGCTATTCAATCAAAAACTGTTGCTATTGTAGGTTCTGGTCCAGCAGGTCTTACTGCTGCCCATGAATTGTGTGATGCAGGGTTTGAAGTTCACGTATATGAAATGACAGATCGTTTGGGTGGCATGATGATCTGGGGTATACCTGCATTTAGATTACCGCCAGGTATTATTGAAGAAGATATAGATCGTTTGCTTAAACGTTTCCCGGATTTACACATTCATTTAAATTCTGGGCTCGGTAAAGAAATTACTTTAGATGAGCTGAAAGCTAAACATGATGCAGTTTTATTAACTATCGGATCTTGGTGGGGCAAGCCAATGGGCATTCCTGGGGAAGAAGGTAATAAAAATGTTGTCGATGGTGTAAGCTTTTTGCGTCACATAAATGCAGGTGAGCGTCCAACATTACCGGAAACAGTTGTAGTGGTGGGTGGTGGGGACGTGGCTATGGACGCTTGTCGTGCAGCTTTAAGACTGCCTGGATGTAAAAATGTAAAAGTTATATACCGTCGCGGACCTGATGAAATTCCTGCAAGAAAGATTGAGCTCGAAGGTGCAATCGAAGAAGGAATTGAGTTTATTTATTTCACACAGCAAGTTGCAGTAGAAGAAAAAAACGGAAAGTTAATACTTAAATGTGTAAAGACCGTATTAGGTGAGAAAGGTGAAGATGAGCGTCTTCAACCTAAAATAGCAGAAGGTAGCGAGCATGAAATTCAATGCGGGATGGTGATTGCTGCAGTTGGACAAAAAGCTGCATGTGATGATTTAGCAAAACATAATTTAATGGATGTCGATCGTGTGCAAACAGAGTGGGATACAATGCGCACTAAAGACAAAAAAGTTTTTGCAGCAGGAGATGGTGCATTTGGAGGTTCTACTATCGTTATGGCTATGCATCATGGCCAACGTGCTGCTTACTATGTGAAATCATTCCTGAATGATATTGATAATCCAATCCCATACCGAACACCATATCGGACTCGAAGAGTTCCAGTAGCGCAAGATATTAAATGGGAAAGATTTAGTCCACATCACCCTGAATTCTTTGGGATAGGAGAAGACCCAGTTAGCTTTCCTGAAATCGAAGCTACCTATGATTGGGATACCGCACGTAATGAGGCAGCACGTTGTTATCGTTGTGATGCAGAAACTGGCTCGCCTGATTACTCTGTAGCGCATCGTGAAGATATTTTTTCTATGGCGCGCACAAACCCGGCAGACCATATAAAATTAAAATCCATGTTGCAAAAACGACTACGAACTCGGACAAACCCATTTCCTGAAAGTCGTGCACCTAATTTGGACGACATAGTATTTTTACCAGCAAACTTGTCACGCTTAGTGATTGATCCTTATCGTGAAGCATGCAAAGTGACAACCAATCTTGCCAATAAGCTCGAGTTACAGCATCCATTTCTAGTTACAGGCTTTGATAACGAATCACAAGAAATATTTGAGGCCATGAGTCAGGGATGTGTTATATCCAAAACTCCATATTTAGGATGCAAGGATCCAGGCAATGAAACGAGTTGGTTGCAGTTAAGTTCATCGTTATCGGAACAAACTAAACATACAGCTGGATATGTTTATCATTTAGATAAAGGTGAGGAACCAATTGCAATAACGCCGGCAACAGATCGTCAAATTGTAGGCTTAGCGGTTTCTACTGAAAATGATCTTGAGCAAACTATTTCTTGTTCGTTGGAAAACAAGCACGATATTTTAGTGCTAGATAGCACGGGAAATCTTGGTGGTAATTGGTCAGAATTAACCACTACACCGGATTTTAGTATCTTACGTGATGTAATTCGCATATTGCGCAAGATGAAAAAAGAAGAGGCCGTGGAACTTGTTTATTTTGGCGGCGTGCGTTCTGGAACCGATGCGGCAAAATTAATTGGTTTAGGTGCAAATGCTGTGGTTATGGGTGTATGTGCTGGACTTGCTATGGGTGGTGAAATTAACAATGAAAAAATAGTATTTAGTTCAAATTATTCCGATACTGATCGTGTTCAAGGGTTAGTCAATATTGTTAAGGCTAATTTAGGCGAAGCCTCAATGATGGCACGTTGTACCGGTAAAACCAATTTATATAATGTGGAACCAGAAGACTTGAGTGCAATAACCAATGATACATCTAAAGCCACAGGTATTCCTTTACCTGGGAAATGCGCATAAATTATTTGATTATATAAGTACTTAAATTCGTGCAGTGGTATAGATATTGTTTCGTTGAACTCGTCATTATTGAATAGTTGTTAAATTAGGTGCATCAATCGCACCATCCATACTAAATTTTTGCATGTTTTCAATTTTAGTTGCTAAATTTTTGTTTACTGAATGATTAACGTCATTGTCTGCAAGTTTCTGGTCTAGACAAGATATGTTTCCTAAGGCGTTAATCTGGTTTTGTTTCAGATTATATATGCCATCAATAGCTAATGATGATTGTTTATAAATATTTGATGGTGATGAATTTAGGCAGTCTAAATTATCAGTTTCTAAATAAGCAAACCATCGGGGGAGCAGGCTTGTGATTAATGTGCCTGAAATAAAAGTATTTAATTTGAAATCTAAGTTTTCATTGTCGGATAAGAAAAGTCCACTTGCTTCTGCTTTTGCTTCATCCAGCTGCACCATTACATTATCAAACTCAATATGTGAAAAATTATTTAATGCTTTTCCAGCTATATGAAGTGCATTTATATCTAAGTTTTTTCCCAAATAGTCAGTAACTTCCAATGAGCCACTTCCACTTGTAAGATTGAACTCTACTTGTTTAACTGCAAGAAGTTTGTCTAACTCTAATCGTACTTCCCCAGATAATCTCACTTCTAATGGTGTCAGATATGAAAATTGTGGTGAAATTTCTGTAAGCAATGCTGGCCGAACTTCGTCAAGATTTACTAATAGACTGAATTCTTCGCTAGCTGTTTTATATAAACAGTCCCCAGATATATGTAAATATTCGCCTCTCGCAAAAACTTTAAAGTCATAAGCACATCCGATGCCTTCATTATTAGGCATTAAAGTAATGTTTGCATTGGGCGCATGTAATAATGAACCTGTAATTTCATCACCAAGAGTGAGGTCAGAACTAACAATACGAAGATCAGTAAGTGATTCATTTATTGCTGTAAGTGTTGTTGGTGCGGTAACCATATAGATAAGAATAGTTTCAAGTACTCTTCCTGAGGATCCATCATCGCTGTTACCAATATCAAATTTTAATGCGCCACCAGTAGTACGAATAAAACTAATTCTAGGGTTTTGAAACTCTAAGTTTTGTAGCATTAAATGGTCATTAAAAATTGACTTTGTTCTAACTTCAGCTAAAACTTTTGGGACTAAAGCAAGCACGTTATCGCCATAATCTAAAGCACGAGTAGAATTTAAATGAACTTCTAAAGTGCCTTTGATAGGTCGCCAACGAGTTTGAGCATCGTCAAAGTCTACATAGTAAGCATGGAAACGGTTGCCCAACTGATCTTTGATATAGTTGGATAGGAATGGTAAAGGAATTGGTCTAATTGTCATGACAACTAGAACTGTTATGAGAATTAATAGCATCGCAGCTACCAATGTGGTTACAGCTCTTTTGACCGTAACTCTCATTCTTTTCTACCTAAGTGACTCGGACACTACCTTGTACCGGATTTAGCAAGAAGACTTTGTTAAAGAGTTTACATCCATTTATATGCAGTAAATTAAATGTAAGTATATTCATGTAATAGTACTTCAAGGAATAGTGTGACTACTTTTTTTGTAAAGGTAGACGCAATCAGTATTTTCATCGCCTTCTGAAACAGCTTCACCATCTGTTTTCAAAATATCTAAAAAATATTTTTGAATAGTTTTGCAGGCTGTGAAAGTGAGTGCTTGTTTATGAAGCCATATATCATCTTCCTGATGTACTTTATGAATTTGAAACATTGTGTTTTTAGGATCAGCTGCTATGCCAACATACCAGTCATTAAACTCACCACCAAATTCTTTCATGTAAGCAAGAATTTCAAATTTAATTTGTTGTACGCTATAGATCATTCTAAATTTGAATGTAATTTAGTTAGTTAGAAGGAGTGGGTTGCATTGCAACCTGCATAGTGTTGGCTCCCGTTTTATTGCGCCATTGTTCGGATAGTGTTGCACCCATAGCTTTTTCTTCCGCCGACATGCTTTTTACAATTGACTCGAGCTCATTAAGTGCCGTGCCAATACCATGTTGTGCTGCAAGGCTTAACCATAAATAAGCTTTGATACGATCTTTTTTTACACCTTGCCCATGTGCGTACATATAACCTAGACGAGATTGCGATGGATAATGGCCTTGTTCAGCTGCTTGTTGATACAACTCTGCAGCACGTTCCAGGTTTATATCAACTTCTTCACCCTTAGTGTATATAACCGCTAAATTAAATAATCCATTAACATCGCCATTCTCAGCTGCAGCAGACAACCATTTAATGGCTTTATCAACATTTTTATCAGCTCCTTGTCCCATGAAGTACATTGCTCCTACATTTGCTTGCGCCATGGAGTAGCCTTGTTCAGCTGCTTTTTCATACCAAGACAAGGCATTTTTATCATCGACATCAACACCATCGCCGTTAGCGTATAAAGATCCAAGCCAAGCTTGTGCTTCAGGATTGCCTTTTTCAGCTTGAGTCAGCCAAATTTTATGTGCTTTTTCATAATCACCATTATTATATGCTTGGCGTGCTTGACTCATATTATTTTCCTTTTTATTTACCATGGTTAATTTTATATTTTTTCAATGTGTAAAAAATTACTAACGTCCGATATTGTTACTATATAGCGGTGCATTCCAGTAATAATCATATTCTGTTTCAATTTTTTCAGTCATATAACGATGAAAAGAATAACCCGCTAAATTCGTTTCAATTGGAATCATGTTATTTTTAAGTTCAGGTGCACCAGGTGCGGTTAACTTATCTGCTTTACTTTGCATTGCTTGCGCTTTGGATGTAACTGATTGTATGTATGCTTGTAAATCTGTTGGGAGATGAGATGCGTCGCTATTAATTTTATTTGCTTTTGTATATAAAGAAGTGCGTAAAGTGCATTCTCCCATACTAGTGGGTTGAAGAATTACACTAACAAGAAAATTTGCATGCCGGATAAGCACTAAGTTAGGAAATAGCCAACATAGTTGTATATCATCTATGTCGTCTTCAATATTTAGGCCAATGTCATGGGTGAAAAGGTTTGGGGCTATAAAGCAATTATAAATAATTTCGCCGTCGTTATTTGAAATGCTATTGCTTGTGTCATATCCATCGAAGAAAGCACGCCCAGCAAATTTCCAATTTGAAGTACATTCAAACCATTCGTTATTTTGTAAAGATAAATCTTTAATTAAAAATGGTTTAATGCTTTTTGTGACTGCTGAAAATTCATCGGTAAGACTTTTGCATTCATGATCAAGATTAATAAAAATCATTGAACCCAAAACTTCTACTTTTACAGGCAATAATCGCTCAGGAATCAACCCTAAATATTGATGCATGGTTGGTGTATTTTCACCAATTTCCTCTACACGTATAACATTTCGATCGCGGCTGTAACCACAAGAAGTAAATGAGCATTTAGTTTTCTTGCCTGTTTGACATTGCAGTGGTACAGCACGACAACCGCCATGTTGGGCTTTATTGAAGCGACCTATTAAACTGCCATCTTCTTGGCGTTGCACGTGTAAGCCATGATGTCCTACTGTAAAAGGTAAAAGATCTCCAGCATTAGGAATTTCATCGGTGGATCCGATGGCTATCCAGTTTCGTGTCCAGAGTTTTTCATCCTCTAAATCACTAAAAATTTTTGATTGATATGAAAAGGGTGGAAGTATCGTAGCTTGTCCAAAGGGTAGACTTGTAGATTTGTATAAGTCTTTGTTGGTGAGATCTACACCATCCTCTACGTAACCCATATCTGGATGAAATTCCATATTACGCCACTCAATGTTCAGAAATTTGTTATCTAGAGCGTCATTGACACTGATGTGTCAATGACGCCTTGGAGGTTTACACATTTTTGAAATAGTTAGGTATACATAAGTAAGCTAACATATTGCAAAAGTTCTAACCTTTACTTCGCTTTCTTATTCATCGCTGGATCGTAGTCTGCACGTCCACGATGGATGTAAGCACTCTTAGGTGCTGCTGGTAATGGTCCATCTTTCATGAAGCGGTCTAAAACATTTCCAACTAAGGTGGAAATATTGTTCTTACCGTTGTTCCATGGCAGCGATCCACAAAAAGCAATTGAGCTGAATGCAAAACACCCACCACCATTAGGAGTTTCATGGAAAGCAATATCGGAACGTACGCGTGGATGTTGAGTACCATCAATACCTTGTTGGCTAAATCCATAGTCTTCCATTACTAAAAGATAAGCTTCAGTGTGACGACCCGCGGATGTTGCACCAACTAAAGTGTGTGGAGGCGAACCTAACATGGTATCGACAATGTCGAGCTCAGTACCTGCAGCACCGCCACCAACTAAGCCAAAGTTACCGATTTTCTCATCGTAGTCGATGCCATTAAATGCCCAAGATATACGTGGATCTTTACTTTCATAGGTTCGTGAATAGTAAGAAGAAATATCGAATCCTTCCGAAGACATTCCTGTACCCGCGACCGAGTGCAAATATCTACCGCGATAACGCCACATGCCGCCAAGTTCACCAGTACCTTGGTGATAGTATTCACCAGGGTCAGCGCGCCAGGTACGAATACCGGATTCGCAACGACGCATCTCAGTTACGACACCACGACCTAAATCATCATAAGCAGGATGATACGAGTGGATCCAATACCAAGCGTCCGCACCCATATACATCAAGCGTCCGCCTTGTTGCGTATAGTTATGTAACGCATCTAGTTGTGGACCACTATTGTGCTCAGGGTGTGAACCGGTAATTACGACGTTGTAATTTTCAAGTCTAGAAAGGCCATCGTAAGTTACATCTTCATCGGTAATACAATCATAATCGTAGCCCATTTCTTCAAGCCAATAGATCATGTGTAAATCAGCAGGGTATTGCCACGGCGCTTGCATTAAAAAGTGATCGTATTTCGGACGAATACTTAAAATAGGTCGTAAGCGTGATGATAAACATAAACCGCTACCATCAGTATGGGTGTCATAAATTGATCCACCATACTC
>JABDMD010000138.1 GCA_013001685.1 Gammaproteobacteria bacterium
GCAATTCAAGCGATGCAAGATGGTAAAACTAAATACACCCCAGTACCTGGAACAATTTCCTTAAAAAATGCTGTCATTAATAAGTTTCAGCATGAAAATCAACTTAGCTATGAAGCCAATGAGGTAATGATTTCTAATGGTGGCAAGCAGGTATTTTATAACTTGTGCCAAGCTATTCTTAATGAAGGTGATGAAGTTTTAATTCCTGCACCTTATTGGGTATCGTATCCAGACATGGCATTACTAGCAGGTGGCGAACCGGTAATCATTCCTAGTGATGATGCGCACCGTTGCAAAATTACTGCTGCAGACTTAGAAAAACACATCACACCAAAATCAAAACTATTTGTTATCAATAGCCCATCTAACCCATCTGGAATTGCTTACACTAAAAAAGAGCTAACTCAGCTAAGCAAAGTTTTAGAGAAGCATAAAAATATAATTGTTATCACGGATGATATCTATGAACACATTATGTTTGGTGGGCAGAAATTTACTAATATCTTGAACACTACCCCTTCACTCAAAGATCGCACAGTGGTTTTAAACGGTGTTTCAAAAGTGTACTCAATGACAGGCTGGAGAATTGGCTATGCAGCAGGCCCTAGCGAAATTGTTAAAGCCATGACCAACATTCAGTCTCAAAGCACATCAAACCCAAGCTCTATTTCACAGGCAGCAGCAGAAGCAGCGTTAACGGGGAATCAAGATTGCGTAAACACCATGTGCAAAGCATTTGAAGAACGACACGCATATATTGTTGGCGCATTAAATGATATTGATGGCGTTGATTGCATGAGTTGCGATGGTACGTTTTACTGTTTCCCAAATATCCAAGGACTTATAGATAGAACTGATGGAACTTCAAGTGATGTAGAATTTGCTGAGTACTTACTTGTTAAGGCTGGAATTGCAGGTGTACCTGGTACAGCATTTGGCTCACCCGGGCATATACGCTTTTCTTACGCTACAAGCATGGATGTTTTAGAACAAGCGATGGCTCGCTTAAGAGAATTATAAAAGCTGATTAGCCTTACTTAATCGGGTTGCTGCAAGGCTCTTCCAACGGTTGGGAAAATTTCTAATTGATCAATTAAAATCAATTAGTCCCAAGCGATGGAAATTTAAATTACGCTCGACTAACTTAACCTTGGCTGGCGTACTTCGCCGCTGAAGCACCATTAACATGTTGCGGCAAAACTTCGCGTTGTACGTACAGCTTAAACCGCTGTACATCAAGACTATCTGAGATGCGTAGCATTTTATACAAGCCATCCTCTGATAAAATCATCATATCAATCCACGGGTTTTTAGGATTTTCCGGGGTATCAATTCGATACTTGCGTTTTTGATCATCACCTAAATTACGCGTGGCTACGGTAACATTTGGTTTGCCTGTTCGCTTATTAATTGCCAAACCTAAGCATCTGCAAATATCTGCCGCAACAAACCATGGCTCACCTGTCTCTTCCTTGACGATCCGAATCTGATGGCCACTATATTGAAATAGCGTTACGTTACCCACTTTGTGTCACTCCTTGTATCCACACAATATTCATACACGACGATTCATACACGACGCATGTTGCTTAACTGAGGAATATTTATAGAACGATCAAAGACCTACAGACGATGGTTGCCGCTTATTGGTACTATCAGCCAGATGACCTGAATGGCAATTTGGGTTGAAAAAACCAAAGGCAGTATAGGCCGACCAGTGAAAGTCACCTCTTGAGCAGGATCAAGCCTTAATAGTTTGGGCGAAGATGAGTTATTAGAGGAAAGATATTTAAATATCACATTCGTGAATTGATGTGACCCTAATGTGCAGGACCTTACCTTTGGAGATAACAATTGACGAATACCACCGAATCTATGTTGACCAGCATACAGTGGATCGTTATCCTCTCTCGCTTCCCTTATTCCCTGGTAGCTCAGTTGGTAGAGCGGGTGACTGTTAATCACTAGGTCGGCGGTTCGAGCCCGTCCCAGGGAGCCATTAAATCAAGAAGTTACTTTCCTTTCTTTAACGTTACTTAACGTAATTTCACGTAGGTTTGTGTACCCTAGTTTGTACCTTATATTTTCTTAAAATGACTAAGACTCAATTATTTTTGATTCGTACATTTGTGGGTGCGGTATTGGCTGTTTTCGTTGGAGCATTTTTTACCTAATATTATTTTTAAATTCAATCCAGTCTTCATTAGATAACATAAAAATCGCATTCCTAATAAGCTTAGCCTTTGCGGTACTGGCAATCCCATTATGTTGGTTTTCAGATATTGGATTAACAAAGGAGCAACGGAAAGCGAAACAGCAAGAGTTAGAGAAAAAGAGGCAAGCTAAATTAAACGTTAGACTCGCTCGAGTTGACGGTTGTGGCAGCATCATTGCAAGCATTGTATTTTTTTATTGGGTATTTATCTGTTAGTCAAACTAGTGAAGTTTTTTTGGTACTTATAAAGAAGGAATTTATGTCCTATGGATAATTCTAGGCAATGGTCTTTTGAAGCAGACATG
>JABDMD010000150.1 GCA_013001685.1 Gammaproteobacteria bacterium
CCAATTACACAACAGATGTAAAAAATTACCATGTGCAAGTCGAATACTTGTTTACTGATATCTGTCACACCTTCAGTCATATTGTAGGGCTGGATTTCGGCCCATACATTTTGAGAAGCAATTACCGCCAAGGCCAATAATGAATTGATTGAACGCACCAAGTATTTTTGTTTCATTTATTTTTCCTACCAATAAAACTAACTATATATAAGTATTGTATGTAATGCTTTTGCCAATGAATCCGACAAGCTTTTGCGCTCATCATTAGTTAAAAATCTTCCTATTTCAGTTTCTTTACCTTTAGAGCGAATCAGCAATTTACTTGGGTGACCTCGTAAAGGAGATTTAACTAACTCCAAACTGACCCAAGCTCGTTCAAATTGCCATGCTTGACTAGGTTTTTGTCTTCCCTTTTCAACAGTTATTAAATCATCATCTATTGTGACAACCTCTTGATCACGACATCGCAAGCTGCACATATATAAACCAAGCGTAAGCGCTAATATCTCCAATCCTGCAAACGGCAGAATTAGCCATAACCCTTGTAAAGCAAACAGACTTGCTATGCCAAACGTTATGGCAGCCATAAAATAAATAAAGAGCTTATTTCCGCGCCAAGAAAGAGATTGATTACGCCGTACTATAAACTGCAACGGCGTCGATGGCTCTTGATCTATATCAGTAACAGTGGTCAAAGTATAAATCCCTTATTTCGCGAACCTAAATCCTGTAATTCTTAGGTTGATTACTAGTATATTAGGCAATATTAATGTGAGTAATTGTATCCCTCCATTAGAAAATGTCATTCCCATACAATCAGGGCAATAGGGATACTTGTACTCTACAAAATTGATGACTTATGTTGCCATTAACAATAATTATTAACTTTGCTTTTATTTTTTGACCGACATAATTATCTTAGAAAATTTATATGAAGCTATTTAATCTGACTAATTGGAATTCGAACTTCACTTGCAGGCGTTTTATCATTTGTTAAAGATAACTTCCTTGCATAGCCATAAATAATCTCGTAACTTGCCGGCAATAAGCCATTTTTTTGTCGATGACTTTCATATGCTACTTCAAATTGCTGGAATTTATTCTTCCCCATCAAACCGCTAGAAAAATTATCCTCTTCGATATCAAATTTGCTACGACTACCTGTATCTTTTAGATCTTTCAATAATTGCCTAACATATTGATACTCAATGGTAATCAGCTCCATATCGACTACCGGATCTGTATAGTTATTTGCTAATAACAAATCACCGATGTGGTGCATATCGATAAATTGATGGACATGATCTTGCTGATCAACACACGCCCAGCTTTGACGTAATTCTTTCAGCGTATCAGGACCAAAAGAGGTAAATACCAAAACACCATCAGGTTTCAAAATACGTAAACATTCTGTGAATACTAGATTTAAATCTTCACACCACTGAAAAGTAGAAGTGGAAAATATCAGATCAACAGACTCATCTTTAATCGACAACTTTTCTGCATCACAACAAACTATTGATGCTTTGTGTTGTAAGGACGCTTGCATTTGATTCAGATACATCAACATGGACATGGCTACATCACTTGCAATCACATGGCTTTTAGGAAACTGGGTCTGTAAACCTCGCACGCTTTTGCCGGTTCCCGAACCAATATCTAATATTGTGCTTGGCTCCAGCTTTAACATTTGTAATCGTTCTAATGCACGATCACAAATCTCTTGTTGAACAATAGCAGCTGCATCATAGGTATCTGCAGCATTAGAAAAATCTTTACTAATACGCTTTTTATTTAGCATTATTTTCGTTTTCTATTTGGCCAAGCATGATTTTTACTTGATCAATAAACTGCTCAGAATGCGATAAAAAAGGCACATGAGCAGCCTGTGGTATTTTAAATAACTGCGTATGCTCCCAGATTTCAGCTGTCTGCTCAGCAGCATGTACAGACGAAACCTGATCATTTTCTCCATGAAATAAAACTGTTGGCAGATCTTTTGATAGGAATGCTTCGCGTAAGTCTATTTTTAGCAGCCACTCTAAACCCCAACGAATTTTTTCTAGCGGTTGGCCTGAGGATGCATGTTCTAGCTCTTGCATAATTTTTTTTAACGATCTGCCATGTAATACCTGCAGGGCAATAAACTCTTTCATAGTCTCTTGCGGCGAGGCGTCATACTGTTTTACAAAATATTGGAAAGTACTTAACGGCATAGCATGCGGCCAATCATTGCTAGCAACGAACTTGGGCGTGCTAGCAACTAGCATCAGACCCTGTACTCGCTGCATGTACTGCATTGCAAATAACTGTGCCAGCAAACCACCTAATGACCAACCAATTAGCAAACATTGTGGTGGCAAAGTATTAGCCAACAACTCTAAACCCTGGTGTACACTTTCATCCCACACTATGTCATGACTTTCGCCGTGTCCTGGCAAATCAACACACCAGAGTTGAAATTCTTTGCAAAGCTCAGTGAGACATGGTTGCCAAATTTTCGAACTCGAACCCCATCCGTGCAACAATGCCAACACTGGCGCATTGCTAGCTTGGCCAAACTTTGAAACATGTAATTTAGACATCGTACTTATGGACACTCTTCCAGCTCAAATACTAATGGTTGTCGGCGCGTATCTGCTTGGATCTATCAATAGCGCAATCATTGTAAGTAAAGCATTCAGTTTACCGGACCCGCGTGATTTAGGTTCTGGTAATCCTGGTGCGACGAATATTTTACGCACTGGCAGCAAATTAGCTGCAGCAATCACCTTAGCAGGTGATCTTCTCAAAGGTTTAATACCCGTGTTAGCAGTGGACTTATTCACTGCAAACGCACCTCTTGTTGCAGCAACCGGAATAGCTGCACTGCTCGGACATATGTATCCGCTTTATTACGGCTTTAAAGGCGGTAAAGGAGTTGCTACAACATTAGGTGTTCTACTTGGTTTTGATTGGTTGCTTGGTGCTATTTGGATTGCTTTTTGGCTATTCACAGCACTTTTATTTCGCTATTCATCACTTGCTGCTTTAGTTGCGACCTTGCTGATTTTAGTTATTAGTTGGTTTTGGACCGAGAATATTTGGATATTCATCTCCTTGGCTATTATTACTTTGTTTGTTTTCTGGAGACACCGCAGCAATATTCGAAACCTACTTTCAGGTGATGAAACCAAAATAGGGGAACCCTGATTAATAAAAAATGAAGTACTTTAAAAAAGCCGCTTGCTTAAAATCATACTTCTGCTAGTCATATAGACTCTAACGACCAACGCGGGCGCACTTTAATTTGCAATCCCTGCGGGTTCTCACCCTGTGCTATGTTTTGTAAATGCAATAAGCCAAGCTGCGCCACCATCGCCGCATTGTCGGTACAAAACTCTGGTGCAGGATAAAATACTTCCATTCCTTTCTTAGCTAATTTTTCTTTTAACTGCTGGCGTAATTTTTTATTTGCACCCACACCTCCTGCAACTACTAAAGTTTCAGCATTGCTTTGCTCTAATGCACGCACTGATTTAATCCTTAAGGTATCGACTACAGCATCTTCAAATGCGCAAGCCACATCAGCGCGTGTTTGCTCATCAATGGAATGCTGTTGATTCCCTTGCAATTCTTTTAGTGTGTTGAGCACGTGAGTTTTTAATCCACTAAAACTAAAATCTAGTCCAGGCCGATCAGTCATAGGCCTTGGGAAGTTGAAGCGTTTTGCATTTCCATGTTTCGCCAGTTGTTGAATTTGCGGACCACCTGGGTATGGCAATCCCAGCAATTGAGCGGTTTTATCAAAAGCCTCTCCCACAGCATCATCAATACTCTCACCTAAAATTCTATAGCTACCGATCGCATCAATTTTTACAAGCAAGGTATGGCCACCAGAAACCAAAAGAGCCACGTAGGGAAATTCTGGGGAAATACTCTCAATCAACGGCGCTAAGAGGTGAGCTTCCATATGGTGAATCGAAATAGCGGGTTTATTGATTGACCACGCCAGACTACGCGCAAAACCTGCTCCTACCATTAGCGCCCCCATCAGCCCTGGACCAGAGGTATACGCAATGGCATCGATATCTTTAGCTAGCTCAAGATTGGCATCATGCAAAGCCTCTTTTACTAATGGACCTAATTTACGTATGTGATCACGCGACGCCAACTCAGGAACTACACCACCGTATGGACTGTGGAGCTCAATTTGTGAGTAGAGTTTATTCGCCAGCAAGCCATCAGAATCACTGATAATTGCCACCGCAGTTTCATCACAAGAGCTTTCGATTCCTAGTACACGCATATCAGCATTATCACGTGATTTATCAGTCTAGGTATATCCTCCATCTATACAATCATCTATATACCTATAACCTGCAAGGTAATATGCCTCACACCAACATTATGGCTAGTTTGATATTTGGAACCTCGTCTGTATAATCGCGGCTCAATTTTCAATTGAGTAATAACTCTAAATAATCATATGCCTGGTGTACGTGTAAAAGAAAACGAGCCCTTTGATTTTGCCTTGAGACGTTTCCGCCGCTCATGCGAAAAAGCGGGAACAGTCACAGAAGTACGTCGTCGTGAGGCTTATGAGAAACCTACCGAAATCCGCAAGCGTAAAGCTGCTGCTGCAGTTAAGCGTAACCTTAAGCGCGTAGCTCGAACCAGTTTGCGTCGTCGTCGCCTTTACTAAATTCCAACACCTTTTCGGTGTCTGAACTCAAGACTAAACTGACTGAAGACATGAAAACTGCAATGCGCAGTGGCGATAAGTCTCGCCTACAAACTATTCGTTTGATCCTATCTGCTGTTAAGCAACAAGAGGTCGATACTCGTGAAGAACAAAGTGATGACGACATCATTGCATCACTAACAAAAATGCAAAAACAACGTCGTGAATCGATCAGTCAATTTGAGCAAGCCGGTAGAAAAGATTTAGTCGACAAAGAAGAGCAGGAACTAGTAGTCATTAGTGAATACTTGCCTGCTGCACTTAGCGATGATGAAATCGATAAATTGATCGCAGGAGCTATGACCGAGTCCGGAGCATCTAGTATAAAAGATATGGGTAAAGTGATGGGCATTTTAAAACCCAAACTTGCTGGTCGCGCAGATATGGGCGCGGTGAGTGCAAAAATTAAATCAGCGCTTGCATAATTTTGGCCTAAGGTTGGGCCAGGTTAAGCTAGTTTTAAACACCGTTTAACAAATTCTCAATTAACATTGATATGGTAACCTAGTTAATCTACTAGGCTTATTCCGTACAGGTTTCACATATTATGTCTGTTCTGAAAAACGATCTTTTAATTCGCGCGCTACTTAGAAAAGAAGTAGAGCGTACGCCGATGTGGATTATGCGCCAAGCTGGTCGTTATCTCCCTGAATATCGTGCGACAAGAAAACGTGCCGGCAATTTCTTAACTCTGTGCAAAACGCCTGAATTAGCTTGTGAAGTTACTATGCAACCACTAGATCGTTATGGTTTTGATGCAGCAATCCTATTTTCTGACATCCTAACCATCCCCGATGCACTAGGGCTTGGTTTACAATTTAGTGAAGGTGAAGGACCTAGTTTTAAGTCGCCAATTACCAGCATGGCTGATGTGGAACGCATAACAAATTTATCACCAGTGAATGAACTCGGTTATGTAACCGATGCAGTGAGCTTAATACGTAAAGAGCTCGATGGTCGCGTACCTCTTATAGGCTTCTCTGGCAGCCCATGGACACTTGCAACTTATATGGTAGAAGGTAAAGGCAGCAAAGAATTTCACAAAGTGAAGGGCATGCTATATAAAGAACCTGAAACCTTAGAAAAACTATTAGATGTTTTAAGCAAATCCGTCACGGACTATTTGGTCGCACAAATTAGTGCCGGCGCACAGACTGTGATGATCTTTGATACTTGGGGAGGCGTGTTATCTAAAGAATGTTATCTGAAATATTCACTCTCTCCTATGCAGAAAATTGTTCGAGAACTTAAGAAAATTACTTCTGCTAAAGATGTGCCTATTGTTTTATTTACCAAGGGCGGCGGAAATTGGCTAAATGAAATGGCAGCTACAGGCTGCGACGCATTGGGCTTAGACTGGACGACCGAAATTGATGCAGCGCGTGCACAAGTTGGCGATAAAGTTGCTTTGCAAGGTAATTTAGATCCTTGTGTGCTCTATGGAAGCGACCAAATAATAAGAAAAGAAGTTAAGAAAGTGCTTCACAAATTCGGCAAAGGCTCTGGCCATGTTCTAAATTTAGGTCATGGTATTCAGCAATATGTAGACCCGAATAAAGTAACTGTACTAGTCGAGGCGGTTAAGGAATTCAGCCCTGCATATCACTAATCAGCAAGCAATTCTTTTAAGCCCTTCAAATTGATTCTTTGCATACTACGATTCTGACTTTTACTTTTTGGTAGCTGGTGTTGCTGACGTAAGCTAAATACCAATACATCGATCTCATGATCCTGATATTCAAAGCTTATCGTTGGCAAAAAAACAAACTCGTTATTTAGCTTTAAACGTCGCTCAGCAAACTTCAGTTCAATATTTTTATTTTGTAATATCCCGATAATATCTTCTACGCTATCGCATGAAACATGGATGCTTATCGGTGTGTTTATCCCTGCAGTGCCTTCCAAAACCGGGCCGACTAAAAATGGAGCATAATCCTGTAACCAACCCATGGTTATTAAAGCTACACAACGCTCAGCAGTTAGTTTTTGTTGATGATCTGGAATGAACGTTTTTTGAAAAGAAGTGATCGCTTGTTCGATTTCAAAGTTACTCGGCAATGAACCATGCTGAGAGTTTCCTAGTCTTTCGCTGGCTTTTAGTTTAGCGCGATGAAAATCTCGTACGCCCTCAGCAACAATAAGTTTTGCCGTTTCATGCGCAAGCGCTTGCCTTAATCGATCCGTTTTACTTCTTTCAGAGTTTTTAGGTGCCACTGTTAAATAATAACAAACACATTGATAAGATAGTCGATAGCGCTAAAAAAGTTGCTCAGGAATTTCGATTAGCTCTGCAGGGTCTCCACCTTGCTGTTGAAAGGTAAAATTATTGTCTAGTTCAACACTCGTGGTCGGAATATACTGCTCACGAAAAGTTTCTTGAATACCCTGGTTACTGTCTTGGTCGACAAGTAACCCAGTCTTAGGGTCGATACGCATGGTAACGATTCCTTCAGGCGCCTGTAAGGTATTTTCAGGTTTGCCATCAAGCGCTGCGCGCATGTAATCCATCCAAATTGGTAATGCAGCGGTACCTCCGACCTCGCGCTTACCTAATGGTCTGTCTTGGTCAAATCCCACCCATATAGTTGCCACCACATCGCCATTAAATCCACTAAACCAGGCATCATGCTGTTTATTGGTAGTGCCTGTTTTACCCGCCAAGTCGTTTCTACCTAAAGCTTTTGCCTTAGTACCTGTACCTCGTCTAATAACATCTTGCATCATGCTTACCATTTGGTAGGCATTTTCTTTATCTAACACGCGACTAGCAAATCTAGGGCCACTTGATAAGGGTGATGACTCAGTATTAGCTGCGGTTACTTCTTTACTGGGGATTGTTTCTTTACTAATTTGCTGTTGCATTTGTTGACAATCGGTTTCGCAAACCAATAAAGCATCAGCACTAAATAACACCTCGCCCTTATCGCTCTCTATGCGCTCGATTAGGTAAGGCTCAATTAGGTAGCCACCGTTAGCAAACACGGTATAACCCTTTGCAAGTTCAAGCGGTGTGACTGCCCCTGAACCTAATGCCAGTGTTAAATCATAAGGTAGACGCTCGCGGTCAAAACCAAACTTAGTAACATGTTGCATAGCGTGTCTACGCCCCATGTCATTAAGCAAGCGAATAGAAACCATGTTGCGCGATTTAAATAGTGCTACTCTTAAACGTGTTGGGCCGAAAAATTTACCACTGTAATTTTGTGGCCGCCAAGTATCTTCTAAGGCCACATCTTCAAATACTACTGGCGCATCGTTAATGATGCTTGCGGGCGTATAACCAGAATCTAACGCGGCAGAATAAATAAAAGGTTTAAAACTGGAACCTGGTTGGCGCCTGGCTTGTACCGCGCGATTGAATTTACTGTAGTAGTAATCAAAACCTCCAACTAGTGCTAAAATACCACCATTTTGTGGGTCTACCGAAATTAAGGCACCTGATACTTCAGGCACTTGCGCTAAAGACCACTGTTTGGAATCTTCAGTAGCCACCCTTATTACATCACCAATGGCAAACATCTTACTAAAGTCGCTAGGAACTTCACCCACGGCATTTTCATTTAGGTATGGTCGTGCCCAATCGACACTTTTCAAAGCAATGCCAACTCTACGATCAGCGCCAATATATACCTGAATATTATCTTTACTTACAGACGTAACGACACCAGGTATCAAACCACCAACCTCTATTGATTCGCTCAAAACCTCATCCAAAACGGCAGTATCTATATCACCCGTTTCAGTCGAAATGTTTTCAACTCTAGACTCAACACCACGATAACCATGGCGTTTATCATAGTCTCGCAAGCCCTTCACTAGTGCTTGCCTAGCCGCTTGCTGTAAGCGTGTATCGATCGTTGTATAAACCCGGTAGCCTTTGTTATAAGCCTCAGTCTTACCAAATGTGTCAACAATAAATGCACGTGCCATCTCGCCTATGTAAGGCGCATCTACTTCGACTTTTGGATAATGACGTGAAGCCGTGACTTCAGCTTCAACCGAATTGCGATAGGTTTCATCATCGATAAAACGCAATTGGCGCATTCTGCCCAATACGTAATTACGTCTCACGAGCGCACGACCTGGATTAATTATTGGATTAAAACGTGACGGTGCCTTAGGCAGACCTGCGATCATTGCTACTTGAGAAACGGATAATTCATCCACACTGAGTCCGTAATACACATCCGCAGCCGCTCCTACACCATATGCACGGTTACCTAAATAGATTTTATTCAGATATAGCTCAAGAATTTCATCTTTACTGAGCTCATGTTCGATTTGTAATGCCAGGAAAATTTCTCGCAATTTGCGCACATAGGTACGTTCATTACCAAGGAAAAAGTTTCTCGCAAGTTGCATTGTGATCGTACTACCGCCCTGACGTTTCTCACCGGTACGCAATACTTCGATCGCAGCACGTATTAAGCCTTGATAATCTACCCCTGGATGTTGATAAAAACGGTCATCCTCTGCTGCGAGAAATGCCTGGATGACGGGTTGCGGATAATCTTTGATCTGTAAAGGTTGACGACGCTTCTCGCCATACACTGCGATGAGCTTGCCATCACGGCTAAACACCTTTAGGGGCACCTGTAATTCAACGTCTTTCAGTGTGCTAACACTAGGCAGACCTGGTGAGAAATAGAGAAAAGCACCCACAGCTATTATACCCACTGCGACGGAGATCCCGAAAATTCCGATGAATACTAGTCGTAAAAGCTTTAAAAACAATGGCATATGCTTACAATGAACGTTGCTCTAGTGAGTTATCTTAAGAGCAGGGTATCAGAACCTAATTTAATGGGTTCAGCAAGTAGTTTGCGAAACCCTCTATTTGATATAGAGTTACGGACAGTTTCTAACATAGATATATATAAGCCAATCATAACTATCAATAAATTTGAATAATTAATTACCAACGTGCTGTTTTTCAATAGAAATAAAGGCCCTGTAGTAGGCTTAGATATTAGCTCTTCATCCGTAAAGGCCATGGAGTTTTCACAAACCAGTAATGGTTATCGTGTTGACCATTACGGCGTGGAGCCACTGCCTTCAAACGCCGTCACTGAAAAAGTTATCTCAGATGTCGACGCGGTGGGAGAGAGTATTAGACAAGTAATGAAGAAGTCTAGTTCCAAGGCTAAAAACTGTTGTTTAGCAGTAGCTGGATCTGCTGTGATAACAAAAGTCATTACTATGCCCGCCAATCTAAGCGAAGAAGATCTAGAAGGACAAATTCAATTAGAAGCGGATCAGTACATTCCTTATGCATTAGAGGAAGTAAACCTAGATTTCGACATCTTAGGCCCTACTGAAGAAAACCCAGAAACTATTGATGTATTACTTGCAGCGTCACGCAGCGAAAATGTGGATATGAG
>JABDMD010000191.1 GCA_013001685.1 Gammaproteobacteria bacterium
CTTCATCCGTAAAGGCCATGGAGTTTTCACAAACCAGCAATGGTTATCGTGTTGACCATTATGGCGTGGAGCCACTACCTTCAAACGCTGTCACTGAAAAAGTAATCTCAGATGTAGACGCGGTGGGTGAAAGCATTAGACAAGTAATTAAGAAGTCTAGTTCCAAGGCTAAAAACTGTTGTTTGGCTGTAGCTGGATCAGCAGTGATTACAAAAGTCATCACTATGCCCGCCAATCTAAGTGAAGAAGATCTTGAGGGACAAATTCAATTAGAAGCAGATCAATACATCCCCTATGCATTAGAGGAAGTAAACCTAGATTTCGACATTTTAGGCCCTACTGCAGAAAACCCAGAAACCATTGATGTACTACTTGCTGCGTCACGTAGCGAAAATGTAGATATGAGAGTTGCTGCGGCCGAGGCTGCAGGACTTACACCAATAGTCATCGATGTTGAGGCTTATGCAATTGAAAATGTGTTCCCCATTCTAACCGAGACAATTGAAAATAGAGGTCGTGACAAAACCGTTGCCATCTTAGACATCGGCGCTACTATGACTAGTCTCAATGTTTTAGACGACCATAAGATGGTATACACACGTGAACAGCCATTTGGCGGCAAGCAATTAACTGAAGAAATCATGCATCAATATGGCCTGACTTTTGAGGAAGCAGGTTTAGCTAAGAAAGAAGGTGGTTTACCTGAGAATTATGTATCCGACTTATTAGAGCCGTTTAAAAATACTGCGGCACAACAAGCAAATCGTTTTCTACAATTCTATTACTCAGCTAGCCAAAACGTAACCGTTGACCACTTATTACTAGCTGGAGGCTGTGCTGCTATTCCTGGTTTAGACGAAAGAATTGCTAATGAAACAGGTATTCAGACCACCATTGCCAATCCATTTAGTCATCTTTCCCTGGGCTCCAAAATCAATCCGCAGACTTTGGGTGCGGATGCACCGTCTATGTTGATTGCATGTGGCCTCGCATTAAGGGCATTCGACTAAAATGGCTAGAATTAATTTACTCCCATGGCGCGAAACACGCAGACGCGAACAACAAAAAGAATTTTTTACACTCATGGGTATGGCAGCTGCATTATGTGCGGTAGTCGTGCTACTAACGCATTTTGAAATTAATGGCAGAATTAGCCATCAAGAAGAGCGTAACCAATATCTTACAAATGAAATTAAAATACTTGATGGAAGAATAGAAGAAATCAAAAAACTAGATTCGACTCGACGAGCTTTAATTGAGCGAATGGATGTTATCCAAAACTTACAAGCTGCTCGCCCAGGAGTAGTGCATCTATTTGATGAATTAGTAAAAACACTACCAGAAGGTGTGCATCTTTCAAGCCTTAAGCAGTCGGAAAGTAGTTTACAGTTATCAGGTCAAGCTGAATCTAATGCGCGTGTTTCATCTTATATGCGCAAAATTGAAGACTCTGAATGGTTAGCTAGCCCAAGCTTAGGAGTTATCGAAACAAAAGATACCGAACTATCACGTATTAGCAGTTTTAATCTGACAGCACAACAAATTAATCCAAACATTGAAGAACAAGATAAATAACACATGGATTTTGCAGAATTAAAAAATGTAAACCTCGCCAACATTGGTACTTCACCTTTATGGGTGAAAGTATTGATGATTGGAATAGTCTGCATTGCTATTCTGTTCGCGGGTTACTGGTTACACCACAAAAACCAACTTGAGGGTCTAAAAAAAGTACAGGCGAAAGAAGTTGAGCTTAAAACCACTTTTGAAAATAAAGCTGAAAAAGCAGCCAATTTAGAACTGTATAAAGTACAGCTAGAAGAAATGCGTCGTACATTTGGTACTTTATTACGACAGTTACCGAGTAAAACAGAAATTCCAGCGCTTATTGTTGATATTTCACAAACAGGCTTAGCTAGTGGTTTAGAGATTGAGCTATTCAAGCCAAATCCAGAGTCTCGCAGAGAATTTTATGCAGAAAAGCCAATAAGCTTAAGAGTAAAAGGTGATTACCATCAGTTTGGAGCCTTTGCGAGTGAAATAGCAGCTCTACCTCGAATCGTCACACTGCATAACATTTCGCTTACGCCTAACAGTGGCGACAGCAAAGACATGACCATGACTGCTACCGCTAAAACTTATCGTTATCTCGAAGAGGATGAGGAATGAAAAAGCTTAGCGCTAATACTCTAGACATCATCCTTTGGGTTTTAATGATTGTCTCAATTACAGCTCTATTATCTGGCTGCGGAAGAGATAGACGTGATTTAGAAGATTATGTAGAAGAAGTTAAATCACGTGAGCCACCTGGCATCGACCCTATACCTGAGGTGAAGCCTTACCAAAGTTTTAAATATCAAGCGAATAATGCACGCAACCCTTTTGATGCCTCGATATTTCAAGCCAAGATTGTGCAGAATATTAGAAAAACTAATTCAAAAATCTCGCCTGATCCTAATCGCACACCTGAATTTTTGGAAAATTTCCCGTTAGACACATTACGCATGGTGGGAACGCTAGAACAAAGAGGCACACTTTGGGCATTGGTTCAAACACCAGAAAAAACCATTCAGCGAATTTCTAAAGGAAACTATTTAGGCCAAAACAATGGAAAAGTTTTAGATGTGTCTGATGCCGGAATAAAACTTGAAGAGATTATTCCAGATGGTTTTGGTGGCTGGCGCAAACGCGACGGCAACATTGCATTAAGTGAATAAAATAGATAGATAGAAGGATTGACCGATAGAAATAATTATTAGAAATATTTACAGGGAAAGCTTAAATACTAAGGGGCATTACGCCATGAATAAATCGTTACTCAACTCACATAGTCATAACACAGTAAACATGCAAAATTTTTACAGCAAACTTAGAATCACAGCACTTAAAGGAGTTTCTGCGCTGCTT
>JABDMD010000006.1 GCA_013001685.1 Gammaproteobacteria bacterium
CCCAAGTAGCATCACACCGGTCCACACCCATGGCCCGCCTGCAATCACGCCAAATAGACTGGCTAATATCAATAATGGCGCTAAAAAATAGCGCGCGTTGATGAGTAACTTCTTCATGTTCGCCTCCATCTGAAGAAAATAAGATTATAAAACTTGATATTTAAAACTAGTTATCGAGCGATCGGCATGTATTTATTTTTATCTGCCAGCACACTGATATTTATAGGAATTATAGCATTCGTTAGGAACATTTTTGTAGACTAGCTTAGATAAAATTAAATCTCATATAAAACGCTTTTAAACTAAACACAGCCTGAACAGAGTGGTTAAATAACCGGCAGATAACTCATTGATGAAATGTGTAATTTGCTCTAAATTTGAGCAATAGTAATGAATGTAATACTAGAAACCACATTAACAGAAATAATTTTATTTTAAGAATTCTCTTTATAGTCAAAGTCTAAGGATATTGAATTAATACAATATCTAAGTCCTGTTGGATTAGGACCATCCTTGAATACATGCCCTAAATGTGCACCACAAACTTTGCACATCACCTCGGTTCTTCTCATTCCATGCGACACGTCAGACTCTTCTTGAATACATTCCGTATTTACCGGTTGAAAAAAACTTGGCCAACCTGAACCCGAATCAAACTTATGGTCAGATTCAAATAATGGCGTTTTACAAGCAACACAGACATACATACCATGTTCTTTGTGGGCATTAAACTCACCACTAAATGCCGGCTCCGTGCCCTTCTGCCGACATATATGAAACTGCTCGGGCGTCAATTCTTTACGCCATTCATCATCGGTTTTTTTAATTTTTGGATTATCTGACATATTTTTGTATTTTGAACTAAATATCTGCTTTCGGCCAATAGCGGACATTAACGTCATTGTTCAGTCACAACAAATTACACTCTCTTTTAAATTTTCTTCGCACACGTTTGTTTGACTCTTTCTGCAGGAATCTTTAGTTGGGCAAATAAATATTCCTTAAATGAACCTTGATATTTTTGGGCATCAATGGCCTTTTGCATACAAAGAAGCCATGCATCACGTTCAGCATCCCCTATGGCGAGATGTTTATGCACTTCAGGTATGTTGATTCCGCCATAGTGCTCGGCATAAAGTCTTGGCCCACCAAGCCACCCACTGAGAAAGTACGCCAATTTTTTACGAGATTCGGTTAAATCTTGCGGGTGCATTTTTCTGATTTTTTCTGACTCAGGAAAAGCATCCATGTTTGAGAAAAAATCATCGACGAGACAGGTTATGCCAGTAAGCCCGCCCGCTGCATGGTAAGAGTTGGCGCCCACGCCGTATCCATGTTCATTTATTTGCATTGGGTTATCTCAGTCTATATCTATGATGTGGCATTCCTCAAATTCAATTATTTCTCCACATTTTAAATCTTGAATATATTTAGGGCCATCTTCTAACTGTCCTAAGAACTTATTATTTTGTACTAATAGGATTTCAACCCACAACTGCTCAGAACTTGGGACTTCAGGATCATCACTTACAAATTTAAAAATGAGCTTTGCTTTGTGACCCTTCTCTAGGGGTTCAATGACTTCTGTTGAAGGTTTAGAAAATGTATTTGGAAACTCTTCAGCCAACTTTTGTGCTTCTTCTAGATTCCAACTTTTATTTTTCATTGCTTCTCCAATTATTTTAGAGCAATGATATAAATGGATACTAAATATATAATAATAATGTTGTCTTTGGGTCGACAGAAATTTGCTCCTGCAATTTCTGCACTCCCACCCATCCATAGTGGTCGTAAGCAGACATTTTAGCTACGCTAAGTCGTAAATAAAATTAAGCAAAAAAAGCGCATAACACGCCTTTTATTTTAAAACAGTTCAAAAGCCTATTCTTCTACAGCCTTCATACTTAATCGAATTCGACCTTGCTTATCAATCTCAAGCACTTTCACTTTAATGATGTCACCTTCTGTTAATTCATCGGTAACATTTTCAACGCGTTCGTTTGAAATTTGTGAGATGTGAACCAAACCATCTTTACCTGGTAGCACACTTACGAAAGCACCAAAGTCCATAATCTTAACTACTTTGCCCTCGTAAATTTTACCTACTTCAACATCAGCAGTGATATCTTCAATGCGGCGCTTCGCATCATCACCTGCAGCTTTATCAATCGATGCAATCTTAATTACACCTTCGTCATCGATATCAATAGTAGTGCCGGTTTCTTCTGTGAGTTGGCGAATGGTCGCACCACCTTTACCAATTACATCACGAATTTTGTCAGGATTGATTTTCATTACAGTAAAACGCGGGGCGAACTCTGACATCTCCTCACGTGCTGATGAAATATCTTTTGCCATTTCACCAAGTATATGCAAACGACCTTCTTTTGCTTGATGAAGTGCTTTATCCATAATTTCTTTGGTAATGCCTTCGATCTTGATATCCATTTGCAGTGCAGTAACCCCTTCTGTAGTTCCTGCAACTTTGAAATCCATATCGCCCAAGTGATCTTCATCGCCAAGGATGTCACTTAATACTGCAAAATCATCACCCTCTTTAATTAAACCCATCGCTATACCTGCAACTGGAGCTTTAAGCGGCACACCGGCATCCATCATTGACAAGCTGGTGCCACATACACTGGCCATAGAACTTGAACCGTTTGATTCAGTAATTTCTGACACAACGCGTAATATGTATGGGAATTCTTCTTCACTAGGCACCACAGCTTGAATACCGCGCTTGGCTAATTTTCCGTGACCAATTTCACGACGTTTAGGTGAGCCTACAAAACCAGTTTCACCTACGCAGAATGGTGGGAAGTTGTAATGCAACATGAAGTTATCTTTATATTCACCTTCAATGGCATCAATAATTTGTGCATCACGACCTGTACCTAGAGTAGTAACCACGATCGCTTGTGTTTCACCACGTGTAAATAAAGCACTGCCATGAGTTCTTGGCAATATACCTGTGCGTACAGTGATAGGTCGAACAGTATTTTGATCACGACCATCAATTCGCTTTTCACCTGCAATGATACGACCGCGTACAATTTTCTTTTCTTCTTTTTTAAATGCATCAAATACGTCTGCTTCACTTGGACCATTCTCTTCATCCACTAATGATGCAACTATAGCATCACGTACTTCAGCAACTTTTTCTTGGCGAGTCATCTTTTCAGCAATGCTATAAGCTTCGCCTAATTGAGCTGCACAAGCTTGGTTTACTTTTTCAGCGAGCGATGCATCTGCTTCTGGTGCATGCCAATCCCATGCAGGTGTATTCACCTCTACTGCGAATTCTCTAATCGCAGTTATTGCGGTTTGTAGGCTTTCATGGCCAAACATAACTGCACCTAACATGACTTCTTCTGAAAGTATTTGCGCTTCAGATTCAACCATCAGCACCGCACTTTCAGTACCAGCTACTACTAAATCTAATTTAGAATTATTTAACTGCGAATAGTTTGGATTTAATACATAGTTGTTATCTACATAGGCAACACGCGCCGCACCCATTGGACCATTGAAAGGAATACCAGAAATTGATAGCGCTGCTGATGTTCCGATCATCGCAGGAATATCAGGATTCACATCAGTATTCATCGAAACAACGTTTGCGATCACTTGGACTTCATTCATAAAGCCCTTAGGAAACATTGGACGAATAGGACGATCGATTAAACGACAAGTAAGCGTTTCTTTTTCTGAAGGACGACCTTCTCTTTTAAAGAAGCCGCCAGGAATTTTACCGGCAGCATAGGTCTTTTCTTGGTAATTAACAGTAAGAGGAAAAAAGTCTCTACCTGGATCTACATCTTTTTTACCGACTACAGTTACCATTACTGTAGTGCCACCCATATCTACCATCACTGCACCTGATGCTTGTCTAGCAATTTCGCCTGTTTCAAGTGTTACTTGATGGTCGCCGTACTTAAATGTCTTGGTTATTTTACTCACTGATTATTCCAATATTTTATTTACTGTTAATGTTTCGAACTATATGAAATACATTCATTCACACGATAAACTCATATTGCCAATGAAAATAAATGCATACTATTTGTTGAATGCGTTAAAGATATAGACACTGAACACCCTCTTACAGTAGAGAGCACTATCAATTAGCGTCTTAAACCAAGAGAGCCAATTAAATCTTGATATCTTTTTTGATCTTTTGAACGCAAGTAATCAAGAAGTTTACGACGGTGATTTACCATCTTTAATAAGCCATGACGGGAGTGATGGTCTTTCTTGTGCTTGCTAAAATGATCGCTTAAATGTGTGATACGCGCAGAAAGGAGTGCTACCTGCACTTCGGGTGAGCCGGTATCGCTACCATCTCGTTGATACTTTTTTACGATTTCTGACTTGTCTTGTGCTGTAATGGTCATCTTATATTCTTGCCTTATTCCTATTCCTACTTCTTGCAATACTGCCTTTTACCGAGTGCGCGATTCTACCACGTAGACCCTTACGGACAAGGAAAATATCTTGGTGTACCAAGCATCAAATAACCTAACCTTAAAGAGGTAGTATTCGTCTCAAAATTTATTCATTAATTAAGGGGTTTTGGAGCCATTCGGCCGTCTTCCCGCATTGTACCAATTCCATAAAATTTCTGATCCGCATCATAGATCCTAACTTGGCCCTCTGCAGGTAAATTGGGAAGGCACATAGCATGCCCATTACGTATATCAATCATTTGATTTTCATCGATTGAAATTGCTGGCCAGTCCTGCAGTGCATGGTCAGTTGGCAGTAATATCTGTTCTACTGCTGAGAATCCTTGCTCTGCAAGCTGATCTAACTCTTCAAGACTATGCATTATCGGGTCAGTAAACGGCCCTAATGAAGTACGCCTTAACTCCACCACGTGCGCACCGCATGACAATAATTTTCCAAGATCTTCAACCAAAGTTCGAATATAAGTGCCTTTCGAACAATGCACTTGCATGGTTACTAAATCTCCTTGATATTCAATTATCTCAAAACTATATATCTCTACTTTCCTTGGTACTCGCTCTACCTCTATGCCTTTTCTTGCCAACTCATATAGACGCAAACCCTGGTGTTTTAAAGCAGAATACATTGGAGGAATTTGTTTAATACCGCCGGTTAAGCTTGCAGCCTGCTGCAAGATTTGATCTTCAGTAATTTTAGAAGTATCTCGCTGTTCTAGAATTTCACCATCCGCATCTGCCGTGTCAGTAGTTACTCCAAGCTTTAAGACAACTCTATATTTTTTATCTGCAGCGAGCAGATAATCAGAAATTTTTGTGGTACGACCAAAACAAATCACCAACAAACCTGTTGCCAACGGATCTAGCGTCCCAGTGTGGCCTGCTTTCGCAGCATTAAAGATTCGTTTTACCTTTTGCAGAACACGGTTAGAAGATTCGCCAGCTGGTTTATCTAAAAGTAACAAACCATTTAGAACTCGACCTTTATTTTTCCGTCTTGCCACTCGCGACACGTATCACTGCTTATGAAGACTTTTTTGAATGAGCTGCTCTATGCGATCACCTTTTGCTTCGGTGTCGTCAACAATAAATCGTAATTCTGGCATTTTACGCAAACTTAAAATTTTACTTAGCTGGGTGCGCAAATAACCACTGGCACTTTGCAGGCCTTTTATAATCTCAGTTGCATCTTGCTGTATATCAATGGGACTGAAATATACTTTTGCGGTTCCTAAATCTTTACTTACTACCACATCGTAGATAATAATCTCAGACACTCGCGGATCTTTAACTTCATTGCGTAACATTAAAGTAAGCTCACGACGAAGTTGCTCGCCGACTCGTAGAGGTCTAGATGATTCTTGCTGCATTTGGATAAATGCTTATTAGTCTAAAAGTTAGAAGAAATCAGATTTTTCTTAAATGGTTCTAGCGATCTCACTACGCTCATATACTTCGATTTGGTCGCCTGGTTGAACATCGTTATAGTTTTTAACCGCTATACCGCATTCGGTACCTGATTTCACCTCATTCACATCATCTTTATGACGACGTAATGACTCTAATTCACCTTCAAACACAACAACGTTATCTCGTAAAACGCGAATAGGATTGCCACGCTTAATGACACCTTCAACTACTTGCGTACCCGCAACAGCACCCATCTTCGATGATCTAAATACATCTTTAACTTCGGCAAGACCGATAATTTCTTCACGTAGTTCTGGTGATAGCATGCCACTCATGGCTAACTTCACATCATCAATGGCTTCATAAATAATACTATAATAACGAATCTCAACACCAACTTCTGATGCAGTTCTTTTTGCTGCATTATCCGCACGTACGTTAAATCCAATCATCACTGCTTTAGATGCTTCTGCAAGATTTACATCTGATTCATTAATACCACCTACCGAAGCCATTACGATCTTCACTTTAACTTCATTAGTAGAAAGATTTTCAAGCGCATCTTTTAATGCTTCTGCACTTCCTTGCACATCAGCTTTAATTAAAACATTAACACTTTCTGCTGCACCCTCACCCATTTTACTAAATACGTCTTCTAACTTAGAAGCTTGTTGTGCTGCAAATCGTGTGTCTCTTGATTTACTCTTACGCAAATCTACAATTTCACGCACTTTACGTTCATCTGCAACTACTATCGCTTCTTCGCCAGCATTTGCTGCGCCAGATAAACCCAGCACCTCTACCGGTGTGGATGGACCGGCTTCATCAATTTCTTTACCATTTTCATCAAACATTGCACGCACACGACCGAACTCTTCACCCGTTAACAACATATCGCCTTTCGACAACATACCTTGCTGAACTAGTACTGTTGCAACTGGACCGCGACCTTTATCCAAAGTCGATTCAATTACAACACCTGAAGCAGGCCCATGATCAACAGCTTTTAATTCAAGAATTTCAGCTTGCAATATGATTGCTTCTAATAATTCATCAATACCTGCACCCGTAAGCGCTGAAACATTTATAAAAATGGTATCGCCACCCCATTCTTCTGGCAAAACTTCTAATGCAGCTAACTCGTTGCGAACTTTATCTGGGTCTGCATCTTCTTTATCTATCTTATTTACTGCCACAATCATCGGTACGTTTGCAGCACGTGAATGTTCAACCGCTTCTTTAGTTTGCGGCATTACACCATCATCTGCTGCAGCAACTAGAACAACAATATCAGTGGCTTTTGCTCCACGCGCGCGCATTGATGTAAATGCTGCATGACCCGGTGTATCTAGGAAAGTGATCGTGCCTTTATCTGTGGTAACACTATAAGCACCTATGTGTTGCGTGATCCCACCCGCTTCACCAGAAGCGACTTTAGTACGACGAATATAATCAAGTAAAGATGTTTTACCATGATCAACGTGACCCATTACAGTCACAACAGGGTTTCGCACAATTGCTTTGCTTTCGTCGTATTCAACTTGCAACAAAGTGTCTTCAACACTTGAAGCTTCCATTGGCTTAGCTTGATGACCAATTTCTTCTACTACAAGAATTGCTGTATCTTGATCAAGTATTTGGTTGATCGTGGCCATGACACCCATTTTCATCATCACACCAATCACTTCCGCAGCCTTAATTGCCATCTTTTGCGCAAGATCAGAAACCGAAATGCTTTCTGGTACTAATATTTCGCGCTTAACTGGCTCGCTAGGTTTTTCAAATTGGTGTTTATCACTTGGTGCAACCTTACCTGGACGTCTATGCTTAGGTTTTGCTTTGCGCTTACCACGTTTATCACTTGCAACGTGTAACTCTTGGCGCCTTGGTTTACTAGTCTTCTTATCATGCTTAGCTGCGGGCTTTTTGTCTTCTTCTGTTTTTTCAGGCGCTGGAGTTACCACTCTAATCCCAACTGGTGTTGCCTGCGCTTCTTGTTCGATAGCATCTTGCATAACTGCTTCTTGTTCTGGTGATTTCTGTTTTTCGAGCTCTTCTTGTTTAGCTTTTTCTTCTGCCGCTTTTGCTGCTGCGACCTGCTCTAATTGCGCAGCAATTTCAGCTTCTTTATTAGCCTGAACTTTGGCACGCTCTTCCTCTTCTTTCGCAGCCTCCTCCAGAACAACGCTACGTTTTACATAAGTGCGTTTTTTCCGCACTTCAACATTAACCGTACTGCCACCTGTAGCGTTTCGACCTGTAGGTCCACCTACTTTTAAAGTCGAAGTGCTTTTCCTTCGCAAGGTGATTTTCTTACCTTCACTTGCAGATTCACTGGCCGACTCTTCTGTAGCCTTACTACGATTGTTACGCAAGTGATCTAACAATTGCATTTTTTGCTCATCAGAAACCACTTGATCTGCAGTATTAAACTCCAAACCTGCTTCTGAAAGCTGAACCAGCAATTTCTCAACAGGAGTTTTAACCACTTCTGCTAGCTGTTTTATAGTTACATCACTCATTATTTGTTCACTAAAAAATTAATATTTTATCTGATTAACTAACGCGTTACGTCGTAACGCCTTCGTTTTCAAACCACGGTGCACGTGCCAACATAATTAATGCTCCTGCACGTTCAGAATCTAGACCTTCAATTTCTAATAGCTCATCAACTGATTGCTCAGCAAGATCTTCCATAGTTGCAATGCCACGACACGCCAACTCAAAAGCTAAATCCTTATCCATACCTTCCATATTTAGCAAATCAGCAGATGGCTCAACATCGGCAAACTTTTCTTCTGTTACCAATGCAGTAGTAAGTAATACGTCTCTCGCACGAGCACGCAACTCTTCTACTATTTCTTCGTCAAACTCTTCAACTTCTACCAACTCTTTTGGTGGCACATAAGCCACCTCTTCAACGCTGGAAAAACCTTCTTGTGCAAGTATCACGGCAACTTCTTCATCCACATCCAGTTGAGACATAAACATTTCAACAATTTGACGCGTTTCCGTTTCACTCTTCTCTTCCGCTTGGCCTTCAGTCATAACATTTAACTCCCAGCCGGTTAATTGGCTAGCAAGTTTTACGTTTTGGCCACCACGACCTATAGCTTGAGATAATTTTTCATCTTCCACAGCAATGTCCATGCTGTTTTTGTCTTCATCAACAACAATTGATGTAACCGCAGCAGGTGACATAGCATTTATCACATACTGCGCTGGATTTTCATCCCAAAGAATAATATCAATGCGCTCACCAGCAAGCTCATTAGATACTGATTGCACACGTGAACCTCGCATACCAACACACGCACCTACTGGATCTAATCTCGGATCATTAGACTTCACCGCAATCTTGGCACGCAAACCCGAATCTCGTGCCGCAGACAACACTTCAATTAAGCCTTGACCTACTTCTGGAACTTCTAATTTAAATAATTCGATTAAAAATTCTGGCGCAGTTCTAGTTAAAAATAACTGTGGCCCGCGAACTTCTTCACGAACTTCATGCAAGAAAGCCCTAACTCGATCACCTGGTCGCATCGCTTCACGCGCAATCATATGTTCACGCGGAATAAAGCCTTCTGCATTACTACCAAGATCGATAAAAGTCCCAGAATGGTCGCTGCGCTTAACCACACCCATAACTAATTCGCCAACACGGTCTTGGAAGATATCCACAATCTGTGCTCGTTCTGCTTCGCGAATTTTTTGAACGATTACTTGCTTGGCGGTATGTGCTGCAATACGTCCAAAGGCTACTGACTCAATTGGCTCTTCTATGAACTCACCAATTTGAATATCTGGATGATTCTGGATTGCGTAGCTATAAAGAATTTGTCTTTCTGTAGATTCAAACTCTGGATCTTCGTCGTCTAATACTTCCCAACGTCGAAAAGATTCGTAATCACCAGTCTCACGATCAATTTCCACACGTATATCCATTTCCATGCCATGTTTCTTGCGCGCTGCGGTAGCAAGAGCTGCTTCAATAGCCTGAAAAATAATGTCTTTGTCGACACCTTTCTCATTAGAAACTGCGTCAGCTACAAGTAAAATTTCTTTGTTCATAATTTAAAAATATTAAGTTCCTATGCTTAAATAATTAAGGCCCTGTTAAACCGTGTTAATTTTTTGCCTTAAGATTTGGATCAATATCTAAATCTAGTTTTGCATTTTTAATTGCTTCAATTGGTACTAAAAATTCATCACCTTCTTGTGTAACTACTGTTAATTGCTCGTCATTAGCATCTTTCAATATCCCACGTATATTTCTACGCTCATTTATTGGCCAAGTTGTTTTTACCTTGACCTTACTGCCTACAGCATCTTTCATTTGCTCTGCACTAAACAACTTTCTATTAATCCCCGGCGAGGAGATCTCTAACGTATAAGGCACTTGCACAGGATCTTCCACATCTAATACAGCACTTAATTGCTGACTTACTCGTGAACAATCATCAAGTGTTATGCCTTCACTATGGTCAATAAAAATTCGTACCTGTGCCGTATTTTCACTTGCTTGGCATTCCATGCCCCAAAAGTTATAACCCATACCTACAATTACGGGTTCAACGATAGGCACAATTCCATATGGGTCATTTAACAACTTCTATTTCCTGTTTCTTGGCCTAAACTTTCTTGGTCATTTTCTTAACCAACTTTTTCTATCCAAATCTACTTCACCCAATTAAAAAATGGGCACGATAAGCCCATTTCCATTCTCATCACTTCCTTGTAAGTAAGCTTTTCCGCAATTTGCATCAATAAATTGCTATCAAAGTTATGAGTAAGCAATAAAAAAGGCCCTCTAGGGGCCCCTTCGAATCATTGAAAAACAATGACTTAGCAAACTAATACACAGTCAGTATAGGTAAAAAAAATCGTCGCTTCAAGCAAAGAGTTTATCGGGCAGTTATTTCACTGGCTGATGGTGGAAATTAATGGACGAATTTCCATGCCTTGATATGAAATTACCTCACTCTAGTATGCGCCAAACACAAAAAAAGCCCGATTAAATCGGGCTTTTTCTTAATCGGCTAATGCCTAATCTGAATATGTACTTAAACGTCTACGATATCGTTCTTCATAGAATAAAGGATACAAAGTACTTCGTCTCTTTCCTTTTGGCCCACATTGTTTTTGTCTAGTGCTGCAAGTACATCATCACATACCGCATTGAATTCAGTATCGTTGATATTCATACCGGTGTGTGCAGTAAGCATATCTTGTCCAGTATATTCCTGAGGTCCACCGATACCTGAACAGAAAAATTCCCAAACGACTTGCTTTACTTTTTCACCATCACTATTGACGTAGCGATTTTTAATTTTAGGGTTACTGATATGGTTGGCCCATATATCCGCAACGATAGTTTTTAATTTGTCACCACCGCCAAGACGGTCGTATAAACTGGCTTCACTCATTTGCAAACTCCTTTACATTCTTATAATTACTATAAAATTCAGCATATACATAGATTATCTACACATTATACCGTGTTCTCAGCTTTAGTTGCTAGCTCGAGAAATCCTCAACGACATATTAAATAGCTAACGTAACTACTTGTAAAATAAATATTTATTTTATTGCAGATTGATCGATACCCTACATTGGTATGTAAAAACTTATTCATCCCACATAACAGCTTCATTTTGCTCAATCGCCGCCTCAAGTAATTCAACAAGTGGCATTGCTCGCTTATCGATACTCACATAATTCTCATCATCTTCTGAGGTTTTATCCTGAGCATCTTTAACAGTAGCCATTTGCGCACGCAGGTAAGCTTTTAGTTGCTCTAGTGCCTTTGGCAAGTCTTTCGCTTGAATGGCGCCAGGAACGGTACCGCTATGGCCCATGGCCTTAATGAGTTTTTTAGCAATTTCACCAAACATAGTGATATTGGCATAGGCTTTGGTTTCGAAGGTTATGAGCATATCCGGTAAGATAGCATGATCAAATGTATCAGCGCTTTTATCAATAAGAAAAAAATAGGAGGTCGCTATGCAACTCTTTATTTGCGTGTAAGAACCACACGCAAGTTTGGTAGCGGGGGTAGGATTTGAACCTACGACCTTCGGGTTATGAGCCCGACGAGCTGCCAGACTGCTCCACCCCGCATCAATCTGAGCCGCAGGAGTCTACGCAGATTAACCATATATTACAAGAATGTATATTCATTGTTGAGTGGGGAATAATCAAATTTGTGTGACTTAGTCACAATTAAACGCAGCATTACACATACCCGTAAGGATTTACGCAAATAGACTCAATTTAAGCCTATTGAAATACGTTTACACAATAATTCAGCAAGTAGTTAGGATAAATAAATAATCCTACAATTAGTAAACCATTTACAGAAATAACGGTATTAGCAAGCAGCGAATTTTGAGTGCCCAGGTTTTGCAGTAGGTCATCAAAGTACATGAGTTTAATAACTCTCAAATAGTAGAAAGCGCCGATGATGGACATAATAACTGCCAGAATCGCTAACCAAATAAAATCATTATAAACCAGACTTTGCAATACATACAGCTTGGCATAAAAACCAACTGTTAATGGCATACCTGCCATGGAAAACATAATCAATAGCATAATAAATGCTAAGCGAGGATGTGATTGACCTAGGCCTTTTAATTCCGAGAGATTATCGACGTCAGTGTCATCATCTTTATTTAATAACAACAACACCCCAAAAGCACCTGCAGCCATAAGCACATAGATTACCGTGTAGAACAATGCAGATGCATAACCAAAATTCTCACCAGATAAAAATCCTAGCAATACAAAGCCGATATGCGAAATGGTTGAATATGCCAGCATACGTTTGATGTGGCTCTGCGCAATAGCAATGATGTTACCAAGAATTAAAGACAATACCGCCAAAATCATCAACATCTGTTGCCAATCGGCAACCAATTCCTGCATGCCATAACTTAATAGGCGTATCGCCATAACAAATGCAGCAAATTTTGGAGCCGTTGCAATAAACAGTGTAACCGCAGTTGGCGCACCTTGATAAACATCTGGCACCCACATGTGAAATGGTACTGCGCCAAATTTAAAAGCCACACCGACTACAATAAAAGTTAATGCAAAAATTAAACCTATATTTAGATCATTAACATTTACTAAGTAGATGCTAATTTCACTCAAGCTCAGCGTACCAGTAATGCCATACATAATAGACATACCATACAACAGCATACCTGAAGCAATCGCGCCGAGAACAAAATACTTAATTGCAGCTTCTGCAGCATCGTTAGAGTCACGCAAATATGCAACCAAGGCATACAAACACAAAGACAGCAGTTCTAGACCTAAATATATAGTAATAAAATTTTGTGCCGAAGCCATCACTAACATTCCTAGTGTGGCAAACAAACCTAAAATATAAAATTCTGGACGCGAATTGCTACGATTCAATAAATAGGGTCGAGCATAGATGAAAATCACTGCAACGGTGACACACACGAGTAGTTTAATTAACTTGGCTAATTCATCATTTACATACATTTCACCAAACAACACTACATCCGGTTTATTAATGCTAGGCAGAATCAAAAGAACCATCCCAAGCAGTGTTGCCAAGCTTAAGATATAGGTGAATAAATCACTCTTACGTCCCGAAAATAAACTAACCATTAATATAGTAGACGCAGCAATTAGCAGTGCAATCTCAGGCATCACCACCAAAGATTTTGCCAACATAGTTAGCAAACCAGGAAGCGAGTCAATTGAATTTATATCTAAGCTATCCATTACATTTTATCATTCTATAAAGGGAGATTAGTTTGCTGCGCTTGATACAAAAGATGCGAGACCGACGCATCCATCATTTCTATTAATGGTGCTGGCCAAAGACCAATCCACAAAACTAATATGGCAAGAACCAGTAAACAGAAAAATTCTCGACCATTTAAATCTTTCAATTTAGCAACTTCATCATTGCCTACTTCACCAAACACCACACGTTTAACCATCCATAGTGTATAGGCAGCACCTAGAATTAAAGTGGTTGCAGCTAAAAACGCAAACCAAACATTGGCTTTAAAGCTCGCCAATATCACCATGAATTCACCAACAAAGCCTGATGTTCCTGGCAAACCTGCATTAGCCATTGCAAAAATTACAAAAAAGGTTGCAAACTTAGGCATGGTATTTACCACACCACCGTAATCCGCTATTTGTCGGCTATGCATACGGTCATACAAGACCCCCACACATAAAAACATCGCACCAGAAATAAATCCATGCGAGATCATTTGCACCATACCACCCTGTAATGCGAGCTCTGAATACGAGCTGTTACTTGTTGCTAATTTGAAAATTACAAAAAATCCAAGCGTTACGAAGCCCATATGTGCAATGGAAGAATAAGCAATTAACTTTTTCATATCTCTTTGCGCCAAAGCAACAAATCCAATATAAACCACTGCAATAAGAGACACGGCTATTACTAAATAAGCCAGCTGATTGCTTGCGTAAGGAGTAATAGGAATACTAAACCGCAAGAAACCATAACCACCTACTTTCAACATAATGGCAGCCAACACTACTGAGCCACCTGTTGGCGCCTCCACGTGCGCATCCGGCAACCATGTATGTACCGGCCACATAGGAATTTTGACTGCAAAGGCAATGAAAAAGGCTAAAAACAAAAACAGTTGCTGATTTTCACTAAATGGAGTTAGTTGCAATGCAGCAATTTCAAATGTCCCTGAATTTAAATATAGATATATAAGAGCGATTAATAAAAATACTGAACCAAAAAAGGTGTACAAAAAGAACTTAATCGTTGCGTAGACTCTTCGCGGACCACCCCACATTCCAATAATTAAAAACATTGGAATCAACATACCTTCAAAGAAAATATAGAAGAGAATGGCATCTAATGCACAAAACACACCAATCATCAGACCTTCTAAGATAAGAAATGCAGCTAAATATTCGGCAATACGCTCACGAGCAATTTCCCAACCCGCGATGATGACTAATACAGTAATGACAGTAGTTAACAAAATTAACGGTACAGAAATTCCATCCACACCTAATGCATAGTAAATATTAAATACTTCTATCCATGGAGTGTGTTCATAAAACTGCATTGCATATTGACTGTTATCAAAACCTCTCATTAATACAATGCTGACAGCCAAGGTAGCGAGTGCAATTATTAAAGATAACCATCTAACTGCACCCACAGATACTTTTTTAGCTGCCAGCACAAAGAGGCCACCTATAATCGGTAACCAAATCAATATGCTTAAGATAGGTAAAGAATTAAACATTGCGACTACTGTAAAAATAAACCACCGAGTAAAATCATTAATCCAATAATCATTACGAATGCATAGTCATAAAGATACCCAGTTTGAATTCCACGCACCTTGGAAGAAAACCAGTTAACGATATTTGCTGATCCATTCACCACCAAGCCATCAATTAACAATCGATCACCAAACGAATCACAAAATGCACCAATCTTTCGCGAACCTGCTGCGAACAACATTTGATATAACTCATCAATGCCATATTTATTGAGTAAAACGTTATAAGGGATTTGCAGTTTTTGTTTTAAGCTTTCGGCGAGTTGCGGTTGTTTCAAATACAAAAACCAGGCGCAAATAATTCCGGCAAAAGCTAAATAAACAGCGTAACCTTGGAATGCATGTGAAATAAATGACCCTATCCCATGGTAGTGTTCTTTTAGTTCAGCAACAGCCTGATGATGCTCCGCTACAAAAATACTTTGCGCAAAATAATCACCAAATACGAAACTTCCGATAAATAATCCCGCAAACACCGAAGGAATCGCTAACAGAATAAGAGGGATAGTGATTACTTTTGGAGACTCTTTTAGATGCTCTTTAGTGTGCGCATCCATTCGCGATTCACCGTGAAACACCAGGAACAATAAACGGAAAGAATAAAACGCAGTAACAAATACACCTGCTAACACTAACCAATAAGCAAACTCTGCAGCTGGAAGATTAGAGTGATACACAGCTTCAATAATCGAGTCTTTAGAAAAGAAGCCAGAAAAACCAGGGAAACCTATTAATGCCAAGGTGCCTATTAACGCTGTCCAATAAGTAATCGGCATATATTTGCGTAAGCCACCCATGTTGCGCATGTCTTGCTCGTGATGTAACGCAACAATCACCGAACCGGCCCCTAAGAATAACAAGGCTTTAAAGAAAGCATGTGTAAATAAATGGAAAATAGCTATTGAATAGGCCGAAGCCCCTAAGGCAACTGTCATATAACCTAATTGCGATAATGTTGAATAGGCAACGACTCTCTTAATATCGTTTTGCACAATACCTACCAAACCCATAAAGAAGGCGGTAATTGCTCCAATTATTAGAATGACATTTAAAGCAGTATCGCTCAGTTCAAATAATGGCGACATACGTGCCACCATAAAGATACCTGCGGTTACCATTGTTGCCGCATGAATTAATGCTGAAATTGGTGTTGGGCCCTCCATAGAATCCGGCAGCCAAACATGTAATGGCACTTGAGCAGATTTACCCATCGCACCAACAAATAACAGTAAACAAATCACTGTCATCACCGGCCAATGAATATTTTCTGTAATCGCGAAGGTCTGGGTATTAATCAAGGGTGCCTGGGAAAAAACAGATTCATAATCCAGAGTATTAAACACTGCCAGAACTGCACCTATACCTAATAAAAAGCCAAAGTCCCCTACTCTATTAACGAGAAACGCCTTCATATTGGCAAAAATAGCGCTTTCTCTTGTATACCAAAAACCAATCAATAAATATGAAACTAATCCAACCGCTTCCCAACCAAAAAATAATTGCAAAAAGTTATTTGCCATTACTAGCATTAACATGGAAAAGGTAAATAGAGATATATAAGAAAAGAAACGTTGATAACCCGGATCATTATGCATGTAGCCAATGGTGTAGATGTGTACCATTAACGACACAAACGTCACCACCAACATCATCGTTACGGTTAGCGGGTCAATTAAAAAACCGATCTTAAAACTTAAATCTCCAACCACTAACCATTGATAGATATCGATAGAAGTATGTGAAACCTGATCAAAAATAACTTGCTTAAAAACAAGCAAACTCAAGAAAAAAGATATTGCCACACCTAATATCGTTACCCAGTGTGAGCCACTTCTACCAATAACACGGCCAAACAAACCCGCAAGCATAGAAGCAATCAAAGGCGCGAGAACAATAGTTAAACAAAGTGCTTTCATTTCTTCTTTGCCTAACCTTTCAAATTATCTATGTCTTGCACGTTAATCGTAGAACGGTTGCGGTACAGCACAACCAAAATAGCCAGACCTATAGCGGCTTCAGCTGCGGCAACGGTAAGTATAAAGAACACAAACACCTGGCCTGCTAAGTCATCCAAATAATACGAAAAAGCGACAAAATTCATATTCACTGCCAATAGCATTAATTCAATTGCCATCAGTAATAGAATTATGTTTTTTCGGTTAAGAAAGATGCCAGCAATACTCAATGAGAATAGAATTGCACCAAGCACAAGAAAATGCGTCAAAGTAATCATTTTTTCATTATTATTTATTTACTTAAATTCAAATTTTTTATAGTTTATTCTCTATCCAGATCCGCCAAACGAACACGATCTTTTCTTTGTACGCTAATTTGCTCATGTGGTTTTTGCTGTTTAGAAACTGCGCGCTTACGCATGGTTAAGGTGATGGCTGCAATAATAGCTACCAATAAAATCACGCCTGCTATTTCAAATGGATATACATACTCTGTAAACAACAACTTTCCTAACTCTTGTGTATTACTGTAATCCGCGGGCTTTGCATTAGCTTGTGCATGTTCAAAATTAGTTTTGGTTAAAATAATGATCATTTCAGCTGCCATTGCAGCACCAACTAACAACCCTACTGGCAAATACTTTGCATAACCGGCACGCATTTTTGCGATATTAATATCTAACATCATCACCACAAATAAAAACAACACCATTACCGCACCGACATACACCAATACTAAAACAATGCCTAAAAATTCAGCTTCCAGTAACAACCAAAGTGCACCACTAGTAAAAAAAGCCAATATCAAAAACAATGCGGCATGCACAGGATTACGTACCGTTATCATCGCCAGTGCTGATAAAACTAGGATTCCTGAGAAAAAGTAAAAGACTGTGGTCTGTATCAACATTTAATTTTTATTCTTAATTTATGTCTTTTTATCTATAAGGTGCATCTGCTTGACGATCCGCTGCAATTTCTTCTTCGTATTTTCTACCTACTTCCAACAGCATATCTTTCGTCATGATCTGCTGGCCACGCTCAAAAAATGCATATTCGAATACACGCGTTTCAACAATTGCATCGACAGGACAAGCTTCTTCACAAAAACCGCAATACACACATTTAAATAAATCGATGTCATAGCGTGTTGTACGTCGACTACCATCTTCACGTTCTTCACTGTCAATAGTAATTGCCAATGCTGGGCATACGGCTTCGCATAATTTACAACCGATACAACGTTCTTCACCATTTGGATACTTACGCAACGCATGCAAACCGCGAAATCTTGGTGACTGTGGTGTTTTTTCTTCCGGATACTGAACGGTAAACTTTTTAGTTGCAAAACGCTTACCCGTCAGACTCATGCCTTTAAGTAGTTCGAAAAGCGTAAAGCTTTTAATTATATTTATAAGCGTTTTCATTTTTAATCAAACCACCATGGTGGTAATTCAAAGTAAAGCAGTACACCTTCAACAAAAATCCAAATTAAAGTTATTGGCAATAAAACTTTCCAGCCCAAACGCATAATCTGGTCATAACGATAACGTGGAAACGTGGCACGAAACCAAAGAAAGCAGAAGATGAAGAAGCACGTCTTGGCAATAAACATATGTGGCCCATGACCGAGCAACACACCTAAATAAGGCACACTTGACCAGCTCTCAGGAAACGGGCTTAACCAGCCACCCAAGAAAAGAAGTGCAGTTAATGCAGAGATAAGAATGATGTTGGCATATTCCGCCAAAAAGAACAGAGCAAAACCCATGCCTGAATATTCAACATGGAAACCGGCAACAATTTCTGACTCACCTTCAACTACATCAAATGGTGCGCGATTTGTTTCCGCAACACCAGCAATTAGATAAGTAATAAACAAAGGGAATAAGATTAACCAATTCCAAGTAAATACATTTCCTTCTTGAGCTTCTACTATATCGCCCAAATTCAAACTTCCACTGGCCATCAACACGCCTACTAGCGCAAAGCCCATGGCAATCTCATAAGACACAATTTGTGCCGCGGAACGTAACGCACCTAATAATGCATATTTAGAATTTGAAGCCCAGCCAGCAATGATCACTCCATAGATACCCAAGGACGTCATTGCTAATAGATATAACAGCCCTGCATTGATATCAGCAAAATTCCAACCATCCGCAAAAGGTATTACTGCCCACGCCGCGAGCGCAGGGATCATCGACAACAATGGTGCTAAACGAAATAAGAAACGATCTGCATCATTAGGCAGTATCATTTCCTTAAACATTAGCTTTAATGCGTCTGCGATTGGTTGGCCAAAACCTCTTGGGCCTACTCTATTTGGCCCAATACGCACTTGCATAAAACCAATTACTTTACGTTCGGCCAAGGTCACATAAGCCACACAACCAAATAACACCAACACAAAAATAAACATATAAACCGTCATCAGTAGTACTGGCGGAATTGCGGCCATAAAGTTTTGCGCCCATTCAAGCATTCGCGGTCCTCTGCACTTCAACAGGTGCGATTGCTTCACCCAAAGTGTCTTTTTGTGCTGCACTTCTTTGCACCCACACACAGTTATCGGACATGCTTTCAACAATTCGTAATGGCAGTGTAACTTCTCGCTTGCCCTGCACTACTCGTACTACTTGTTCATTTAACAAATCGAGCTGCTTAGCCTGTTCAGTTGACATAGCAACGTGGCTCTCTTGATCTGCTACTGCTATTTGCAATGAACTTGCCCGTCGCACTATGTTATCTACAGCATAAATGGGTGTCTCAGAAACACGATGCATTTTATTCACATCAGATTTTAAATTTACATGGCTAAAATCTTTTAAATGACTAGTAAAGTCTATTTCATCGGTGAATAATTGTTTCAACTCGTCTCTTATTTGCTCACTAGTTTGATATTGCACATCACCAAAGCCTAATTTATTTGCTAATACTCGCAATACTTTCCAAGCTGGCCGCGCTTCACCAGGTGCAGATACAGCTTTGCCTATACTTTGCCAATGCCCTACAGTATTTACAAAAGTTCCATCTGTTTCAGCAAAAGTTGCAATCGGCAAAATAACATCTGCATACTGCTGAATTTGTTCATTATTAAAAGGAGTAAATACAACTACAAAATCTGCAGTTTGCATAGCCTCTAGAGCTTGAGGTGAATTTGCAAAATCAAATTCAGGCTCTAAATTAAATAGCACATAGGCACGCCGAGATGTAGCAATCATTTCAGATGCATTTAAACCAGCGTTTGGATTTATTTCACCTGCCGAAAAACGATGAGGTAAAACACCTGACAACCACGCACCTACCGTATTTCCGGATTGTGCAAGCATGCCAAAATTAGAATTAGTTACTTGAGCTATAAAATCGCTCAATGCACGCAATGCTGATGCTTGCGGATGACTCTGTGCAATTGCCCCTAGCATTACGCTTGATTGCTGACTATTGTTTAATAGATCATATATTTGTTGTGCATCAGTAGAAATATTAACAGCATCAACAATATTTCTTAACTCAGCTGGTAACTTATCTATGGAGTCTGCACATTTTGCGATTTCTGCCAAGGCTTGCAACCATTGCTGTGGCGCAAGATTCCAGGTGTAATGCCTAGCGAAATGAAAATCAAATTCTTGTGAATTAAGCGATACCACCTCACAACCTATAGCGTTCGCTTTGCGAATTCTATGTGCCAACATAGGTTGCTCTAAACGGATATTACTACCGACCAAAAAGACACTATTATTTTCTTCAATCGATTTAATAGTTTGGCCTAAATATGGAAATAAAGGCATTGCATTCTGATCAATAAAGTCAAGTTGTTGTGTACGATGATCAATATTATTTACACCTAATTGGCGAAATACTTTTTGCAACAAATATAATTCTTCTAAAGTTGAATGTGGTGCAGCCAATACACCAATATCATTTACCTGATACTGCTTAAGCTTGTCTGCAACGTGCGTTAATGATGTATCCCAATCAGTTGCCTGCCAACCTTGATCTGTTTTCAACATTACTTGTGTTGCACGATCGCTTGCATTTAAGCCTTCATAACTAAAACGATCACGATCCGAAATCCAGGTTTCATTAATCTCATCATTTTCTCGTGGCACAACACGCATCACTTGGTTACGTAGTGTGTGTAAATACACATTGGAACCCACACTGTCATGTGGCATCACACTTGCCGATTGCACCATCTCCCAAGCTCGTGCTGACATACGAGAAGGCTTAGCATTCAGCGCACCTACCGGACAAACATCAATTACATTTCCAGAAAGCTCAGAACTTAAAGATTTTTCAACATAGGTGCCAATTTCCATAAACTCACCGCGGCCGGTAGCACCCAATTCACTAATTCCGGCGATTTCAGTACCAAACCGAACACAACGTGTGCAATGTATACAACGGGTCATATCTGTTGACACTAGTGGGCCTAATTCTTTATCTGGCACCACACGTTTTCGTTCAGTGTAACGAGAAACACTATTACCATAACCCATCGCAATATCTTGCAGTTCACACTCACCGCCTTGATCGCAAACCGGGCAATCTAGCGGATGGTTAATTAGCAAAAACTCCATCGTGCCTTGTTGCGCATCTAATGCTAATGGTGATTTTGTATAAACTTTCATTCCTTCCATGACAGGCGTTGCACAAGCTGGAAGGGGTTTTGGCGCATTCTCAACTTCAACCATACACATGCGACAATTTGCTGCGACCGATAATTTTTTGTGGTAACAAAAACGTGGCACATCAACATCGAGCTGATCCGTAACTTCAATCACCATTGCACCTTTTGGTGCAGTAACTTCTTTATCGTTGATAAATATTTGTACGGTTTCTTCAGACATTACAAATTACCAGCTCTTATGCAGCATCTTTTTGCTTGGCTGCATTTAAAATGCTGCAACCATGCTCTATGTAATGCTCAAATTCATCACGATAGTGCTTAATGAAACTATGCACTGGCATCGCTGCGGCATCACCTAATGCACAAATTGTTCTACCTTCAATCTTAGTAGCTACATCATCAAGTCTATCAATATCTTCTTGCCGCCCTTTGCCTTCCACAATGCGGCATAACATTCGATACAGCCAACCAGTACCTTCTCTACATGGTGTACACTGACCACAGGATTCTGAAAAATAGAAACGTGAAATACGTTGTAGAACTTTTACCATATCGGTCGAATCGTCCATCACTACTACTGCGCCTGAACCTAATAAGGATCCTGCTGCGGCAATTGACTCATAGTCCATATTGGTGTTCATCATAATTTCACCTGGCAATACAGGCACCGAAGATCCGCCAGGTATAACTGCTTTTAAAGTAGCACCATCACGTACACCACCAGCTAGCTCAAGCAAATCTGAAAAAGGCATACCTAATGGCACTTCAAAATTTCCAGGCTTGTTAACATGTCCTGACACGGAAAAACATTTTGTGCCACCACTTTTCTCTACACCCATAGCGGCAAACCACTCTCCACCTTCGCGCATAATGCTCGGCACGGAAGCAAAAGTTTCGGTGTTATTTACGGTAGTCGGTTTGCCATACAAACCTACATTGGCTGGAAACGGCGGCTTGAATCGAGGTTGGCCTTTTTTACCCTCTAATGACTCTAGCAGTGCAGTCTCTTCGCCACATATATATGCACCTGCACCCAATGTGTCATACAAATAAAATGTAAAGTCAGTGCCTATTATATTGTCGCCCAAATAACAAGCAGCATAGGCTTCATCTAATGCTTGTTTAAATCTTATATAAGGCTCATCTAAAAATTCACCGCGCAAATAGTTATATCCCACCGAAGAGCGCATGGCATACGCCGCAATAGCCATGCCTTCAATTACTGAGTGCGGATTAAATCTTAAAATATCACGATCTTTACAGGTACCAGGTTCGGACTCATCCGAATTACATACAACATAACTTTGAATCTCAGCTTTGCGCGGCATGAAACTCCATTTCAAACCAGTTGGAAAACCAGCGCCACCACGACCGCGTAGACCTGAAGCTTTGATTTGTTCGATAACATCATCTGGTGAAATATTCTCACGCAGAATCTTTTCCCATGCTGAATATCCTCCAACACTTCTGTAATTTTCCAACGTCCAAGGTTGGTCAAATTTTAGGGTTTGATAACAAACGTTATTTATTTGCATAACTAATTGAATCGAATTGTCTAATTTTTATGGTCTAATTCTTTTAAAATCGCATCAACTTTTTCGACGGTTAAATTCTCTTTATAAACATGATCCACTTGCATCATAGGCGCACCACAACAGGCCGCCAAACATTCTTCTTCTTGTTTTAAATAAAATTTTCCATCTGGCGTGCTTTCACCTAAATCGATATCCAATTTATTTTTTAAATGTTCAACAATTTCATCTGCGCCACGAAGCATGCAAGATAAGTTAGTACATACAGAAATTGTATGCTTACCTACTGGCTTCAATTCAAACATGGAATAAAACGAAGCAACTTCATATACCGCAATAGCAGGCATTTCCAAATACTCCGCAATGGCATCCATTTTTTCCACTGGTAGATAGCCTTCTTCATGTTGCAGTGCACGTAAAGCACCTAGCACAGCAGACTGCTTTTGATCAATTGGGTAACGCGAAATCCAATCTTCAATTTCGTCCTGCAAATGATCAGATAGAACTGATTTTTTACTAGAGACCTCATTCATCGATCTATCTCTCCAAACACAATATCTTGAGTACCAATAATCGCTACGACGTCTGCAAGCATATGTCCACGTGACATCTCATCCAATGCAGCAAGATGCGCAAAACCAGGTGCGCGAATTTTTACTCGGTATGGTTTATTGGCACCATCTGAAACTAAATAGATTCCAAATTCACCTTTAGGATGTTCAATTGCCGAATATACTTCACCTTCAGGCAAACAATAACCTTCAGTAAATAATTTAAAATGATGAATCAGTTCTTCCATGCCCATTTTCATATCACCACGTGATGGCGGTGATATTTTATGATCATCTACCATCACTGGCCCAGGATTATTTCTAAGCCAAGTAATACATTGTTTAATAATTTCGTTGGATTGGCGCATTTCTTCCATGCGTACTAAGTAGCGATCATAGCAATCACCATTTACACCAATTGGAATTTTAAAATCTATTTCGTTGTAGGTTTCGTAAGGCTGTTTGCGACGTAAATCCCACTCGATTCCAGAACCGCGCAACATAGGGCCTGTAAACCCTAACTGCAATGCACGTTCTGGGGTAACAATACCTATATCAACTGTTCGTTGTTTCCAAATTCGGTTATCGGTTAATAGAGTTTCGTATTCATCTACACAGGATGGAAAACGCTTAGTAAAATCTTCAATAAAGTCTAAGAACGAACCAGTGCGCGCTTGATTTAATTTTTTTACTTCTTTTTCATCGTGCCAACGTGATTCAGTATATTTTGGCATTGCATCAGGTAGATCGCGATAAACTCCACCAGGACGATAATAGGTTGCATGTAAACGTGCACCCGAAACCGCCTCATAACAGTCCATTAAATCTTCACGCTCACGGAATGCATATAAAAACACGGTCATTGCACCAATATCTAAAGCATGCGCACCCAACCACAACAAATGATTAAGAATTCGCGTAATCTCATCAAACATTACGCGGATATATTGAGCTCGTATTGGAACTACAATGCCAGCTAATTTTTCAATCGCCATTACATATGCATGTTCATTACACATCATAGAAACGTAGTCGAGTCTATCCATGTAACCAATGCTTTGGTTATACGGTTTACTTTCAGCAAGTTTTTCGGTAGCGCGATGCAATAATCCAATATGTGGATCTGCACGTTGCACAACCTCACCATCCATTTCTAACACTAGGCGTAACACCCCATGTGCCGCAGGGTGTTGAGGACCAAAATTCATTGTGTAATTACGTAACTCAGCCATCGGTAGTTTCCTTTTCTGACTTACCTTCTTGCTGGCCATCTTCAAAACGGTGATCGTCACGGATTACTTTAGGCACATTGATTCTTGGTTCAATTGAAACCGGTTGATAAATAACACGCTTTTGATCTGGGTCATAACGCACTTCAACATGACCCACTAATGGAAAGTCTTTACGAAATGGGTGACCGGTAAAACCATAATCAGTAAGGATACGACGCAAATCAGGATGACTTTCAAAAACAATTCCAAAAAGATCAAACGCTTCACGCTCATACCAGTTTGCACAAGACCATAAGCCCGTAACTGATGGAAGAGTGGGAAGATCACTGTCTTCACAATACACTTTCACGCGTATTCTTTGATTATTAGCAACAGATAATAAATGATAAACCACAGCATAGCGTGGTCCATCCATAGCGGTATTTTTCTTTGCATCATCAAAAGTGAAGCGTCCAAAAGAGGCTTTCTCAACACCACGACTAAAGCCAGATGATGAAGCAGTTTCAGTATTCCATTCATCCGTCCCAAACTCTAAATAATCAACACCCGCCAAATCCACCAATTGATCAAATTTAAATTCTGACGCACTGTTTAATTTTGCAAGAACACTTAATAACTCGTCAGGATGAACAAGAATAGTTAGCTCGTCATATTTAATTTCTACAGACAATAGAGAAGATGCAAATACACTTTGCAGCTCAGAACTAAGTTTATTGAGTTGATCTTGCATAGAAAAAGCACTTAGCGTGCAATTGTATTGGTGCGACGAATTTTATTTTGTAATTGCAAGATACCGTAAAGCAATGCCTCAGCAGTTGGCGGACAACCTGGCACATAGACATCAACTGGTACAATGCGGTCACAACCTCGTACAACTGAATAAGAGTAATGATAGTAGCCACCACCATTTGCACATGAACCCATAGAAATCACCCATTTTGGATCTGCCATTTGGTCGTAGACTTTTCGTAAAGCGGGCGCCATTTTATTCACCAAGGTTCCGGCAACAATCATTACATCAGATTGTCTCGGACTAGGTCGAAACATTACCCCAAAACGATCGAGATCATATCTCGCTGCACCGGCGTGCATCATTTCAACAGCACAACAGGCTAAACCAAATGTCATCGGCCACATTGAACCTGTTCGTGCCCAATTAATTAAATCGTCAAGTTTGGTTGTTGCAAAACCTTTGTCATGAAAACCTTGATCATGAAAACTCTGTTCGAGTGGGCTCATTGAAGTACTTATTGAAGAGTTTATATTTGCCATGACAAACCTTTAAATTACTTAATTGGATTTAATCCCAATCAAGTGCGCCCTTTTTCCATTCATAGATGAAACCAATGGTAAGAATAATTAAAAAGACTGCCATTGAAACAAAACCTATTAAACCAACTTCCCGTATTGATACAGCCCAAGGAAATAGAAAAGCAATTTCCAAATCAAAAATGATGAACAAGATAGCAACCAGATAGTAACGCACATCAAACTGCATACGCGCGTCTTCAAATGCTTCAAAACCACACTCATAGGGTGATTCTTTTGCAGCGTCTTTTACATGCGGGCCCAAACCAATACGAGCCAAACCCAAAAACATTATGGCTCCACCAACCACTGTAGCTATAACAATAAAAATTAAAACAGGAAGGTAGTTTTCAATCATTATAATTTCTCTTGCAGACCAGGTCACATCCACATACGTAAAGTCTGTTTAGACACTACATATGACCTATTTCGTCTTGGCTCAAAATAGCAAGACCACGAATAACTTATTATTTTTGTACTCTAGTAATTTAATTGGTCTTAATTCACAATGGCGAAGAACACAGTATAACTTGTCAAAGCACCTGAGTATTCAAGTACACACTTATTATAGCGCGTGACGTAAGCTTGACAGGGCAATGCTTGTTCATTTTGTGTACAAGACACTTCACACTCAAATCACTCCGCGATACTAATTTACGATTAGCACTCAATTGCAAGGGTGGTGCCGATGGCCGGACTCGAACCGGCACGAGGTTGCCCCCACTAGCCCCTCAAGCTAGCGCGTCTACCAATTCCGCCACATCGGCTACATGTAAACACCATTTTATCTTAAGGTATTCTGATAAGGTTTATTTTCCACTGATAGCAATATAAGACAGGATAATTCCAATAGCTTAAATACCCAAATAGGCTTTATTAATAAGGCGTTAGAACTGCCACCTACTATATAGACAATAATAAAAGATCATGGGATCATGACTCAAACAACAGTTTACAACCACAATTTATTAATAATTTAAATTTAGGGAGCACCAAAAAATGGAAAAAGATGAATATAAATCATACGATATGGCAGCATTAATTGTAGGTGCTGTGATCGTTCTTGCCGCCCTAGTAATGGCGTTTGTATTTTAATAATACAAGTTTCGCAATCTAAGCGAGATTTTACTCCAACCAACGTAAAACAATAATTTACTTACTTCTACTCTGGAACGTCATCAGGCGTCACTTTATCCAGAGCGCTTTCAACATCTTCTTTGATTGAATCCATGCTGTCTTGAATTTCGTCTAACGAATCATTCATGGCAGCATCGCTTTGTGGTTCTACAGGCATATCGTCTTCAAGACTCATCTGATCAGAACTTGGCATATCGTCTGTAGCAGGAACACCAGAAGACTCGGACTCCGTCATACTTTCTGCTTCAGGAATATCCGTTACAGATGTATTTACATCTGTTTGCTCAACTTTATCAATCACACTTTCTGCCACAGGCCTATTACTCGCTAAATATGCAAGTGCCAAGCTATTAACGAAAAACAACGTTGCCAGTATCGCAGTTAAACGTGTTAAAAAAGAAGCTGAACCTTGTGAACCAAAAACTGTGCCAGAAGCCCCACTTCCAAATGCAGCCCCTACATCAGCGCCTTTGCCGTGCTGAATAAGTATCAATCCAATTATGCTAATTGCAAGCAACACATCGATGGAAACTAAAATACTGTATAACATTATTACTTCTTATTTTTAATGAGTGAAAAAATTTGTTTATTTTGATGCCCTTAATTGGCAGCAAGTGCAATACCAATGAAATCATCAGCTTTAAGCGCTGCGCCACCAATTAAACCGCCATCTATATCAGGTTGCTGCAAAAGTTCTTTTGCATTTTCTGGCTTCATGCTGCCACCATAAAGAATTCGAATATTGGCCGCAATATCTTTATTTTGCGCATCCAAAGTTAGTCGAATTTCCTCATGCACTTCTTGAGCTTGTGCAGGTGTTGCCACTTGCCCAGTACCAATTGCCCATACCGGTTCATAAGCAATCACTGCTTTTCTAAACGCCTCAACACCAAATAGATCAAGCACAGCGTTGATTTGTTTTGAGATTACAACTTCAGTATGCCCTTCTTCACGCTCTTCTAGCGTTTCACCAACACATAAAATAGGTGTTAATCCATTTTTAACCACATGCGCAAATTTTGTTGCCACCGTGTCGTTTGTATCTCCATAGATATGCCGACGTTCTGAGTGGCCGATAATAATGTACTTACAGCCAAACTCCTTAATCATTGCTGCAGCAACTTCGCCTGTATAAGCACCACTTTCCTGGTCAGAACAATCTTGAGCACCCAGAGAAATATTTACTCCCTCAAGTAATTCCTGCACATGAGATAGGTATATATAAGGTGGACACACTGCGAGCTCAGCATTGTTAACTGTTAGCAGTTGTTCCCGGATACCTGATATCAGCTCAGAAATACTGCTTAATGAGCCATTTAATTTCCAATTTCCAGCTACAAGTGGTTGACGCATATATAAAAGGTCTATTGTCAGAATATAAAGGCGCGCAGCTTACCGATGCCGAGCACTTTAGGCAAATAATATATTGGGTTAAAAAACTAGAGCCGCTAGCTTAACAAGCTGCGGCAACGCTGTCCGCAATCTGCTGGGCTAATTGCTGAACTTTTGGAGCATCTACCCCCTCCACCATGACTCGCACTAGTGGCTCAGTTCCAGATGGACGTAGTAGGACTCTTCCGGAATCCGCAAGATCTGATTCAGCATCTTTTACAGCTTGCTGAATTTGCGGTGTATTCTCAAGGTCAATCTTGGCTTGAACCGGTACATTAATAAGTATCTGTGGATACTTACTCATACCTGATTTAGCATCGCGCAAACTGACCTGTTGGTTAACCAAAACTTGCAACACCTGTAGAGCGGAGATAATTGCATCACCCGTAGTAGTGCGGTCTAAACAAATAATATGCCCTGATGATTCACCACCAATCAACCATGAACGTTCTTTAAGCATTTCCATTACATAGCGATCACCTACAGCAGCACGACCGAATTCTATATCTTGCGCACGCAGAGCATGCTCTAAACCAAGATTACTCATTAGAGTACCCACTACTCCACCATGTAAATTGTTTTCACTTTTACGCGCCTGTGCAATAACATACAAAAGTTCATCACCATCCACAATTGCACCTGTGTCATCCACCATGATTAAGCGATCACCATCACCATCAATCGCAATACCTAAATCTGCATGATGTTCAATAACGGCCATACGCAATGCTTTAGGATCGGTTGCACCACAGTGATCATTAATATTCAAACCGTTTGGTTTTGAAGAAAGACTTACCACTTCAGCACCTAATTCAGAAAACACATTTGGGGCAATGTGATAAGTAGCGCCATGCGCACAATCAAGTACTATCTTTAAGCCATTTAATTTAATTCGTGTTGGAATAGTACTTTTACAAAATTCGATATAACGACCTGCTGCATCCGTTATGCGCTCAACTTTACCAAGCTTATCAGATGCAACGACTTCTAGAGGTTGATCAAGTTGTTTTTCAATTTCTAGCTCAATTGAATCTGGAAGTTTTTTTCCTTCCGAAGTAAAAAATTTAACACCGTTATCATAATAAGGATTATGTGATGCGCTAATGACAATTCCTGCCGCCGCACGCAAAGTTCGCGTTAAATAGGCAACTGCAGGAGTAGGCATAGGACCAAGCAAACGTGCATTCACACCCGCAGCTGACAATCCTGCTTCTAACACCGACTCAAACATATAACCCGAGATCCGAGTATCTTTACCAATTAGAACTAAATTATTATTTTCACTACATAAAATACGTCCAACAGCCCAACCCAGTTTTAATACAAACTCAGGTGTCATCACGCCATCGCCAACACGGCCACGTATGCCATCGGTACCAAAGTATTTTCGTTCCATATTTACTGCCAACTCTTTATTTAATAATTGATTTTATAGACTTTTGAGCAAGAAATGTACGCTGTTGTCACAGCAAAACGACACAATCACGCTTTTGCGTGATTGTAGTGACATTAATCAACAAATGATTACTAGAAGATAATGAGAAGCAAACACAAGCAGTTGCTTCACGCATATAACAAATTTACTAGTGTTCGCTAGCAGGGCCACCTATAGGGCCAGAATCTTTAGATGTATCATCTTGTGAAGATGATGCAGGAGTACCTGAATCAGGCTTATCATCATCCATCCAATCTTTTGGAGGACTAGGCACTTTACCATCCATGATTTCATCGATTTGATCTTTATCAATGGTTTCATATTTAATCAATGCTTGCGCCATTGCGTGCAACTTATCCATATTTTCTTTAAGAATTTTTTCTGCACGCTCATAATTGGTATCAATGATGCGGCGTATTTCAAGATCAATTGAATTAGCCGTGTCATCAGAAACTGATTTATGTTGGGTAACTGAATGACCTAAAAACACTTCACCGTCTTCTTCGCCATAAGCAAGAGGACCCATTTTTTCTGACAAGCCCCATCTAGTTACCATAGCGCGCGCGAGTTCAGTTGCACGCTCAATATCATTAGACGCACCTGTCGTAACGCGGTCAGGCCCTAAAGTAATTTCTTCTGCAATACGGCCACCAAACAAAGTTGAAATCTGGCTTTCCAAACGCTGTTTACTGTGGCTATAACGATCTTCTTCCGGTAAAAACATCGTCACACCTAGTGCCCGACCCCGTGGAATAATCGTTACTTTATAAACTGGATCATGCTCTGGCACTAAGCGGCCAACAATGGCATGACCAGACTCATGATAAGCAGTGTTTTTCTTTTCTGCTTCATCCATAACCATGGACTTACGCTCAGCACCCATAAGAATTTTATCTTTTGCGCGCTCAAACTCTTCCATATCTACCGTGCGTTTATTTGCGCGAGCTGCAAATAACGCGGCTTCATTAACTAAGTTCGCTAAATCTGCACCAGAGAATCCAGGAGTACCACGAGCGATAAAATCTGCACGCACATCTTTACCCAATGGTACTTTGCGCATATGCACTTTAAGAATTTGTTCACGACCACGAATATCGGGAAGCGGAACGGTAACTTGACGATCAAAACGACCTGGTCGAAGCAACGCAGGATCTAATACATCAGGACGGTTAGTAGCCGCAATAACGATTACACCTTCGTTACCATCGAATCCATCCATCTCAACCAATAATTGGTTAAGCGTTTGTTCACGCTCATCGTGACCACCACCTAAACCTGCACCGCGGTGTCGACCTACCGCATCAATTTCATCAATAAAAATAATACATGGTGCATGTTTCTTTGCTTGGGCAAACATGTCACGTACACGTGATGCTCCTACACCCACAAACATTTCTACAAAGTCTGAACCTGAAATGGTGAAGAAAGGAACTTTAGCTTCGCCTGCAATCGCTTTAGCTAATAACGTTTTACCAGTACCAGGTGAACCCACCATCAAAACTCCACGAGGAATCTTGCCGCCTAATTTTTGAAACTTACCCGGATCACGCAAAAATTCTACTAATTCTGAAACTTCTTCTTTAGCTTCCTCAACACCCGCAACATCATTAAAGGTAACCTTAATTTGGTCTTCTCCCATTAAGCGTGCTTTGCTCTTGCCAAATGACATAGCACCGCGACCAGAGCCGCCGCCTTGCATCTGGCGCATGAAGAAAATCCATACACCGATGAGCAGTAACATTGGGAACCAGCTAATTAAAATATCGAGAAGCAGTGAACGAGGCTTGGCTTCGCCCGCTTCAACAACTACGTCATACTTAAGCAAAGTATCTAAAAGCTTGGCATCACCTGGGCTATTCAATTCAAATTTGTCATTATTTTCAAGCACACCGTTAATCTGACGATTATCCGGACTAATCATTACTGATTGCACATTGCCTGATTTAACTTGATCAATGAATTCTGAGTAAGTAAGTTTATCTGGTGTTTCTGGGCGAGGCGCAAAGTTATTGAATACAGTCATTAACACGACTGCAATCACGGCCCAAAGCAATAAATTTTTTACCATGTCGTTCAAAAGGTTAACCTCTTACTTATAATTCAGATACTTAAACTAATATTGACCTTACTATAACTTAATATGAGTGGCCAGTGCATACATCTCTCGGCTACGTGACCTGGACGCCTCGGGCTTACGAATCAATACCTTACTAAATTTTGACCGCAGCATTTTTACATAATCATCAAAACCAGTGCCTTGAAATAGCTTCACTACTAGACCTCCATCAGGCGCTAATACTTCTGCACTAAACTCAGCGGCTAGTTCTGCAAGATACATGGCCTTTGGCTGATCAACGCTGTTGATACCACTAATATTGGGGGCCATATCACTTAAAACAAGGTCTATAGGTTTTTGACCCACTAATTCACGTAAAGATTCATATATATCTTGTTCGGTGAAGTCACCTTTTAAGAAATGCACGTTGTTTATCGAATCCATGTCAAGTACATCAATGGCAATGAGTTTACCGGTCTTACCTACTTTCTTAGCGACATACTGACTCCAACCCCCAGGTGCTGCACCTAAATCAACTATATTCATCCCTTGATGAATGAGATTATATTTTTTATCAAGCTCTTCTAATTTATAAACTGCACGCGAACGCCACCCTTCTTTAATCGCACGCTTAACAAACGGATCATCATTGTGTTCTTTTAACCAGACCTTACTTTTCATAAGAAATTATCAGTGTGAATAACAATTAGAACTCAAAGAAGTTCTGATTTATTCCAAGACGAGGCAAATAAGAATGAGAAAGCGGAGTGTATATGCTCATACATGAGCATTTCGAAAGAACATTTAACGAAGTATTGGAATAAATCAGAACTTCAAGCACTTATTCGTAGCGGACTTCTACTATTTCATAATCCTTGTTTCCGGCCGGCGCCTCAACGGTAATAACATCACCTTCTTCTTTACCAATCATCGCGCGTACTATCGGTGAGGTTACTGAAATCATACTTTGCTTAATATCAGCTTCATCTTCGCCAACGATTGTATAAGTAACTTCATCACCACTATCTTCATCTGCCAACACAACCGTTGTACCAAACACAACTCGACCGTTAGCATTAATTTTAGTTACATCAATGATCTCAGCGTTAGATAATTTCCCTTCAATTTCTTTAATACGGCCTTCGGCAAAAGACTGCTGTTCTCTTGCTGCGTGATATTCGGCATTTTCTTTTAAATCTCCGTGCG
>JABDMD010000028.1 GCA_013001685.1 Gammaproteobacteria bacterium
TGTAAAAAATTACTCTCAGCTTAACGGCTAATATAGCCGACAAAATCAACCTCAGCACCCTTAACTAATAGAGCAGTAACTGTAATATATCGACAATACAAACTTAAGTACCAACTGTAGTGACACAAACCATGAAGCTAAATTTCAAAACATATTTTACATTTATATTCCTGCTATTAGCTGTAACTAACCTATGTGCAAAAGATAATTATCAGGAAACCATAACTGTGTTCAAAAATGCCGGTGAGAGTGGCAAGTTTTTCAATAATAGTTATGGTTATGCAGTGTTCCCAACTATTGGCAAAGGAGGCTTCGGTATTGGTGGGGCATATGGAAGAGGCCAAGTTTATGAGAATAACAATTTTGTAGGAAATACAGAAATGGCACAGCTTACAATTGGTTTGCAGTTAGGGGGTCAAGCTTACAGCCAAATTGTATTCTTAAAAGATAAGCGCGCATTCGATGATTTTACAAATGGTAATTTTGAGTTTAGTGCCGAAGCAAGCGCAGTGGCTATCACTGCAGGCGCCTCTGCATCCGCTACTACTGGTGGTAGTTCTGCCGGAGCCAGTGGAAATAAAGAAAACGCAACCACGGTCGGTGATTACTACAAAGGCATAGCAGTTTTCACTGTTGCCAAAGGCGGACTGATGTATGAAGCAAGTATCGGTGGACAGAAATTTAACTATACTCCCAAATAAAAAATGCTATCTGATGTCCGCTTTCGGCCAATAGCGGACATTCAGCATTGATCTGGAACCAATATTAGAACTGTTTTTTATAGTTATCCTCGAATAAGTGATGAGTCCGATTAATAATCGCGACAAGCGACAACATTACAGGGACTTCGACCAGTACACCAACAACCGTCGCTAACGCTGCACCTGAATTTAACCCAAACAAAGATATGGCAACGGCAACTGCCAATTCGAAAAAATTGGAGGTGCCAATCAAGCAAGCCGGCGCAGCTATTTTATGCGGTAACTTCATCACCTTTGCTGCAATATAAGCAATCGCAAAAATGCCATACGTCTGGATCAGTAACGGTATGGCAATGAGCAGGATTATTAGAGGATGGCTGATGATTTTTTCAGCTTGGAATCCAAATAACAACACTACGGTTGCAAGCAAGCCAACTACAGACCATGGTTTAAGCAATTGAACAAAAGTCTCGACGCGATGATCATCCCCGTTAGCTTCTAATCGATTACGAGTAAAAGTTCCTGCCACAAGAGGCAAAAGTACATACAAGATGACAGATAAAAGCAAGGTTTCCCATGGCACTGCAATGTCGCTAATACCAAGCAAAAATGCTGCGATGGGCGCAAATGCAAAAATCATAATGATGTCGTTCACTGACACTTGCACAAGCGTGTAATTAGGGTCGCCCTTGGTGAGCTGACTCCATACAAATACCATTGCGGTACAGGGTGCCACTCCCAGCAATATCATACCGGCAATGTATTCCGTGGCAGATTGTGGGTCGACCCAGTCCGCAAAGATTACTTTGAAGAACAACCAACCTAGTGCAGCCATTGTGAACGGCTTGATCAACCAATTCACAACCAGAGTTAGAATGAGGCCTTTAGGTTTTTTACCAATATCTTTAATTGCTGAAAAGTCGATTTGAACCATCATGGGATAAATCATGATCCAAATTAACAAGGCCACTACTAGATTGACATGCGCATACTCCAAACGTGAGATGAATTGAAAAGCGACAGGAAACAGATTGCCTAATAAGACACCTGCAAGAATACAAAGACCTACCCAGAGCGTTAGATAACGTTCAAATATCCCCATTAGCTTTGTTCCTAGATTTTGCTAATCAAAGTAGCCAATAGCTAAAGTATGAATAACCGCTTTGGGTCGTAAGCAGACATTAAATCAATTTGTTTTGAAGATTCCAATCAAGATTCCCCTTAATTTATGTTCTGAGTGTCCGCTTTCGGCCAATAGCGGTCATTAACATCTCGCTTTGTTGCCAACAAACCTCTACATGCTTTGCTGGTCAGAATGCATACGCAGGTTAAATCTTTTTCTCATTACGCTGATTAATTTTAAGCAGCCAGTAGCCTACAATAATCCCAACAACAGCACCTGTGAACAATATTTGGGGTGCTGCTTCAAATGGAATAATAAATAGTAGCGTTAGCCCAAAGAAGGCTCCAAGTAAACAACTTGAAACCATAAACCAGAAAATTTTCGTTACATAGGGCGTTATAAGAAATTCCATAAATATCGCATAAATTACTGACTGAAGACCAACCAGCAAGAATGCAAAAGATATTGCGATTGGCATTGCCTCCAGTTGGCCCAAGAGTTCATCCTTACCAAAGCGACCTTCAGATATGCGAAGAAGAACGTCATAGCTCACTAATATGAGCGAACCCAAAATGGGGGGAGAAATGAATGCTATCAGGAGTTTCAAATACCGACTTTTCATGGCTTAAATTTTAGCTTACTAATTTGTCAATATTAATTGTTTATAGAATCTTTAAGGCGAATCCAAGAATTTTTATTAGAATCTTATTCCTAAGAATTAATAGTAAAATGTCTGCTTTGGGTCGTAAGCAGACATTAATTCTCACCTTAACAAAGGTCTTCTACTTTCGCTTTAGGCGCATTAGTTTTAACACTCTTAATTCCATTACTACATGCAGATTCAGAATTGTACATTTCTGATGTACCGATCACTTGAGAGTTGCCTGCTTTCAAGTTGAACATATGCTTTCCATTTCTAGATTTCTTCGTAACAAAACGCTTTAGATCTTTTGCATTCTTCTTTACTGACTCAACGCCATTTTTTGCACTTGTTTTGGTCTTATATCCTTCACTAGCAAGAATGATTTCACCATTACCTGACTTTAATCTAAAACGAAATTCACCTCTTTTATCTTTATAGATTTCAAACTTACCTGCCATGATTAGCTCCTATGGTTGATTTGGAAATACCTATGTATCTGAGTTAATTATAATAAGGATTTTGCATTATGTCCGCTTACGGCCAATAGCGGTCATTCCTTATTACGCATGATCTTCAATCCTTGCAGTGGTTATCACGTCGTTTAATAACTATTACCAAACACCAGGGATGAGTCTACAGTGGACTCGGTTTGTATATGCTTCGTATCCTGCAAGCTCATTACGAAGCGTTCGATCTTCTAAAGCGGTTCGAATCACAAGTGCGATAATAGATAAAACAGCTGGTATGAAGGCCCACCATGAGCCTAGGAACAATGGTGCTGATAGGCACCAGCCAAAGAATCCTACATAACCGGGATGACGAACAAAACGATATGGACCCGTATCGATCACGCGATGTCCACGTTCTGTTTGAATCCGTACTGTTTTTTCAAAAAACGGATTGACTCCCATAGACCAGGAAAAGAGAACCGCGGTCGGTATAAACAGAACTAAACCGGGAAACCAAAACAAAGGCGACATATTAGACCAATCAAAGCGTACTGCATCGAATCCTGCGATGACATAGATCGCTAAAAAAAGGGGGGTAAATAGCACAAGCCAGATCTTGTCCCATCGCTTCGTGCCCTTGCTAATATCTATAAACTTTAATCGATACTCGATAAGCTCAGGATTTACTTGCGTGAGGTAGACAACAGTAATGAATTGATACGCAGTGACAATTCCCAAATAGAGCCAACCGTCTAACCAGTCAATTGTCCCTGCAGGCCAGAAAATAATGACAGCGAAAAACCCAATACCGGCTATGAAAGCGATGGACATCAGAATTTTAGACACTATTAATCTCTTCGGAAGATTTTATTTCTCGAATCTAAAAACGCGTTTTCTTGTTTAACTAAAATGTGTTTATGTTTTTATAGAATCGATAACTTTCGCTACAAAGCTAGACTTCTCTGCATCAGACATGCCACTAGAGGCTTGCTCCATTAGTGTACTTACCATGTTGGATACGAGGTCGGCGCGCTTTTCTTTTGAGATCGCGGGCATCATCATTTTGATGCAGTGAGGCATCATGCCTTTAAGCATCATCTCAGGCATCATGGATTCTTTTCCTTCATCACCATGCATCATCTTGGCCATCATGTCTTTCATTCCGCCTTCACCTTCCTTGGCACTCATCATGCCCATCATCATTTTGGGCATCATCTCTTTCATGTCGATACCTTCCTTCATCTTCGCCATCATGCCCATCATCATTTCTTTTTTATCATCGGTCGTCATACCAGAGAACATTTTCTCCATCATCTCGGGCATCATGCTTTGCATCTCTTCTTTGTTCATGTCGTTTCCCCCTTATGGGTTAGGCATTCTGAATTATCTATTCGATGAAATAATCGTAGCCTTTTTCTCTTCGTACTCTAGTTTCTCTATCTCTCCCCGTGCATAGCGTTTGTTGAGAATGTCCAACGCTGACTGCGACTCGTCTTCGTGATTATGTCGGTGCTCGCGATACTCACGCCACCGCCAATGGCCACAACCTCTACTAAAGACAAAGAAAAATATGAAGAACATAAATATGAACATCATCAGTGGAAAAATCCACCAGAAGCCGGGCATATGTCCATGCCAACTATGCCAAGGCCCCACGTAAGGCGCGGTCTCCTCGGCAGCGAATGTTATTGGGCCGACCAACACAACCGTTCCTAAAATATAGAGAATTGTTGAAACCAATTTCATATCATGCCCTCTAGAAAAATAATCTATAACTGAGCAAAATTACTATTGCTTAATCTATTTCTCGTAAGTGTTTAATGTAGAAGACGTCGTGCCACATAGATTGATGCAGCTCAATAAACTTAAAGATTTGTATTAAAAGTGGCAATTTTTTGGCGTGATGGAAATAGCTACTGAACAGATTTTTAATGTCCGCTTTGGGTCATTAGACTATGTTATTTTAAGATTTCCAATCTAACATTCCCCTGAAAGGTACTGACAAGTTAACTGCATCTGAGTGACAATTGCTAGATGAAAAAATCAACTAGTTTATATAAACGTCACCGATTTCCATCTGAAATTATTCAA
>JABDMD010000103.1 GCA_013001685.1 Gammaproteobacteria bacterium
ACGGTATATAAATCTTGCAATAGGTGCTGTGCTGCTTTTGGCAATCAATATCGTATGCATTAATCTAGCATGTAATATCGTTTTTCTAAGCAAAGGTATTAGCCCGCGTACCTGGTGGAAAAAAGAGAAAGCTAAAAAGGGTATGAGAACTTACGTGATAATGTGGGTGGGAACACTGCTTGTCTTATTGCTAATTATGTATCTGAGGCAAGCATTAAAAACTTAGTTTACTTTAGCTTTTCTTTTTCTTTTCACTCCATCTTTGTTTTTAGGTTTGCTTCTAGACTTAGACTTCAGCTTATTCTTTGCTTTGAGTTTTCTAGCTGCACTATTTTTGCTGTCAGTTAATTCAGAACTTGAATCTAAGATAGATATTTTCAACTGTGTTCCAGATACCCATGTCTTCTTTAAAGTATTAAAAATATCTTTTGGCATGCCACTAGGTAAGTCAACCACGCTAAAATCATCGTGAATATCAATTCTTCCTATGTGCTTGCTTTCAAGTCCGGCCTCATTAGCAATAGCTCCTACAATATTGCCTGGTTTGACTTCGTGTTTATGGCCAACTTCTAGGCGGTAGCGTTCCATACCTTCTAAGCGAGTATCACTTCTTGCAGAGTCTCTATTCTTTCTTGGTTTACTTCTTTCTTTGTTCCTATCTTTGTTTCTGGGTTTTCTTTCCCTGCCTCTAGAATCATCTCTATTCCAATCATTTGGTGGTGCAGCATGAGTCTTTTTCTTTAATAGTAATGGGGTGTCGCCTTGAAGTAATACTGCAAGTGCTGCAGCAACTTCATTTGCAGGCACGTTGTGTTCCCTTTGATATTGCTCAATAAGCTGGGTAAAAAGTCCTAGATCTTCGTTTGCTAAAGTATCGGTAATTTTCTGCTTAAAATTAGCAATACGTTTGTCATTGATGAGTTCAGTTGATGGTAACTCCATCATATCGATCTTTTTATTGGTTGCTTTTTCAATCGCATGTAATAAACGTTTTTCGCGAGGCGCTACAAATAAAATCGCATCACCTTCACGACCTGCACGACCCGTACGACCAATGCGGTGTACATAAGATTCAGTGTCATAAGGAATGTCAAAGTTAATTACATGACTGATGCGGTCCACATCTAGACCACGTGCGGCAACATCTGTTGCAACCAGTAAATCAATTTTTCCTGTTTTTAATTGTTGAATGGTTCGCTCACGTGTACTTTGAGCAATATCACCATTTAATGCGGCAGTAGAGTAGCCGCGGGCAGCTAATTTATCTGCAAGCTCAGACGTAGCGGTTTTGGTGCGTACGAAAATTAACATCGCATCAAATGATTCTGCTTCTAATATTCTGGTTAACACATCTAACTTATTGTGCATTCCACTTACTGGCCAAAAACGTTGCCGTATTGTTTCCGCTGTGGTGGTTTTAACTTTGACTGTGATCTCAATAGGATCATTTAAATAGTTGTTAGCAATGCGACGAATCTGTTGCGGCATAGTGGCCGAAAACAAAGCGGTTTGTATCTTGCTGGGTATTTGTTCGAGAATCCATTCCACGTCATCAATAAAACCCATGCGTAGCATTTCATCGCCTTCATCTAGCACAAGTGTTTTTAAGTTATCTAATTTTAATGTACCACGTCGCATATGGTCCATTACGCGACCTGGCGTACCTACTGCTACGTGTACACCACGTTGTAGAGCACGAATTTGGCCACGATAATCTTGGCCACCATAGATAGGTAATACGTGAAAGTTTTTTAAGTGTGTTGCATATTTTTTAAAAGCTTCTGCAACTTGAATGGCAAGTTCACGGGTAGGAGCGAGTACTAAAACCTGAGGATCTTTTTGTTTTATATTTAAATTACTCAGTATGGGCAAGGCAAATGCAGCTGTTTTGCCAGTTCCAGTTTGTGCTTGTCCAACTACATCTTTACCTTCAAGTAAAAGAGGTATTGTTTGCGATTGAATAGGAGATGGCGTCTCATAGCCAATTTCATCCAATGATTTTAGCAGCGTATCTTTCAAAGCTAACTGCTTAAACGAAGTGATCGTCTTAGAATCCATAGGTGGGGCCTGAAGTTATCATCATAAAAGAATAAAAGATTTTCTACAGAGGCTGTTTAACAGCGCCTGTGCTATAAGCTAGCTAAGCTGGAAGCAGTGTATTAAAAGTGGTGCTGTAGGGTTGCTCTATGTAACTGGCTATTCCTAACAAATAGTACTGTACTTTCTAGCTGTTATTCTGACTGCACTTTGAGTATAAATATATATCTATAGTTGAAGAATAGTAGAAGATTATTCCGGTTCACCCTCGCCATTAGGGTTGATATCTAGCTGGAATTCGGTATCTGTTTTCGTCATATCCTCTTGATTGGATTCAATACCAATGTGATAGGCCGCAAAGCCAGGTATTACAACCTGATTCACTGCCATCCCAATGATATGCCCATTGATTGGGGATGTTAATTCTACTCTTTGATTAGTGATTGGATCAGTAACAATTCCGAGAACATCACCCACTGAAATAGTGTCACCTAAGCCCATTTTGCTTAATAAGATGCCGCCGCTCTCCACACGTATCCACGTTGATTGGTAATATGCAGGTTTAGGATCACCCCAAATTAGTACTCGAGGGTACATATCAATTTGATCAAGCAGACTATTAACACTATGAGTGCCTGCAACAATTTGATTTTCTTGAATTCGCAGCGATTCACCCAATTCCATAGTAACTGATATTATTCCAGCATCATTTGCAGCGGTCCGTAGCATGCCTGGATTTCCACTACTATGTACAATTGCAATTTTATCAAAGCCCTTTACAAACTCTGCTATTTTTTTATTGGACATATTAGCGCGGATTTGTGGAAGATTATTTCTACGAAATGATCCTGTGTGCAAATCTATTAAATAGTTGCAGTGAACGATAATTTCGGTAAACAAGGAATCAGCAATTCGTGAAGCCAGACTCCCAGTTGGATGACCTGGAAAATAGCGATTTAAATCACGTCTATCAGATAAGTATCTAGAACCAAGTTGAAAGCCATGTAAATTAACAATGGGCACACCTATAATAGTTCCAGATAAATCTTTTGGCTTAATGTCATACATTACTCTACGTACAACTTCGATACCATTTAATTCATCACCATGTATTGCGCTTATTAAACAAATAGTAGGGCCTGGTTTTCTACCATTAATCACAAGCACAGGGGTGGGTAATGCAAGTCCTGAAATACTCACTTCTGGTGTCCAGGCGAGCCTTGTTGATGTGCTGGGAGGAATCTCTGATCCAAGAACTACTAATTTTTTGCGTTCAGGTTTTTCTTTTATCGCGGTTGCACTAGGAAAATCTTTGCCTTCATAGATACTATTTTTCTCGGTGATATCTTTATTTTCAACTTCAGTATCATTTGTAGTCTCTGGCAAGATTTTACTTTTTTCTTCTTTAGATTTGGTGATTACCGGTTCTTGCGGAGGGGCAACTTCTTTAAGGTCAAGATTAGGCGCTACCTTTACTTCTTCAGTATCTTTTTCAGCACTTTCAGTTTTCTGATTATCAACAATGTCAATCCTATCGGCTACATTATCTTCTTCATTGATAGAATGTTCGTTTGCATAACTGATGAAGCTAAGAGATGTTTTAAACACAAGCAAAGCTGCAATAACTTTGATGTATATTCTAGACATGTTTATCGAGCTGTAGTTTGATATTACTTATTTAATGAAAGCGCAAACGCTACGCGTTGATCTGCTTCAGAAGGTATGCTTTCCATGTTTTCAATAGTGTTTAAGTTTGCTAACAATCCGCGTTGATTGGCTAATTGAACATTCAAGCCTGGGCGGGCATTAAGTTCAAGCATCAGAGGGCCCAATGTACGATCTAAGACGATATCTACGCCTAAATAGCCTAAACCCACCTTATCAGAGCACTTAACGGCAATCTGTAGAATCTTCTTCCAGCGAGGTAACTGCAGGCCTTCAATCGGCTGTCCAGTATCGGGATGTAGCGAAGTGGTGTCATTTCCAATCACACCATGAGTTGTACAACCGGTCGCAAGGTTTACGCCCACTCCAATCGCGCCTTGGTGTAAGTTTGCTTTACCATTGGAGTCACTTGTGGGTAATCGCACCATGGCAGAAATTGGTATGCCGCGAAACACGATGATTCTGATATCCGGTACACCTTTGAAACTTACTTCATCAAACACCGGGTCAAATTTAATTCGATATTCAAAAAATGCACGATCTGGTACTCCACCTAAACTATACATGCCGGATAAAATATTTGAAATGTAATGTCGGATAGCATTTACACTCATCAAATCACCACTAGGTGTTTTGTATAGCTTTCCAACTTTCTCGGTGAGCACTAAGATGCCATTACCACCACTACCATGTGCGGGTTTAATTACTATCTCATTATGATCTTCTAAAAGCGTTTCTAACTTTTTAAGCTGATGATTGTATTTGATTATTGAATAAAGTTTAGGTACTGCAACACCAGCATCAATAGCAAGTTGTTTGGTTTGTAGTTTGTCATCAACAAGAGGGTAAAGTTTCCTCTTATTATAACGCATAATGTAATCACTATTGCGCTGATTAATACCAAGCACGCCTTTGTTTTTTAAACTTTGTGGATTTGCAAAACTAGTCATAATTGCTTATGCGGATGTTTTTATTTCACGGAATCTAAATAGTTCGCTGACACGATAACCAGTGTAACTTCCCATCCAGATGCATACACCAAGAATAACAATAAGAAATTCTGGGTACGCAAACATTAAATAATTTAAGTGTTGATTAGTCATCACTAGATAACCAAGACAAGCAACGAGCAAGCTTCCTAAGCCTTGAATCAAAGCAGTTTGCCCACCACTTTCTTCCCATGTAATAGACATACGCTCTATCGTCATAGCGAGAATCACCATCGGAAATAATGATATGGATAACAAGCGATCCAATCCTAATTGGCTGGTAGTAAAACTTATTAGCAGCATTAACATCACTACAATAACTAAAATTGCTGCGAGTCTTGGAATTAGTAGTAGACGCAATCTCTCAAGGTATAAACGTAAAAGTAACCCTATAAATACAATTACGGTGAAGAGTACGATACCCCATAATAATTGGGTTTCACGAAATGCAACTGCAATTAAAATTGGCATAAACGTTCCAAACGTTTGTACACCGATGAACGTTCTCATGAGCACTATAATTAAGGCACCCAGTGGTACCATTAAAATTAAGCTGAAGGTGTTTTGGCTATCTACCGGTAATGAAAATAAAGTGAACTTGCCTAATATAGAACCTTTCTCTTTAGCTGCTAATTTAGCGACTTCAAGTAATTCGATAAAAGATTTAGTAACGGAAAATTTCACCTCAGCGGAATCTCCGCCTTTTAGCGTATAAAGGGGATCGTCGCCAATTTTCCAAATTAAATGATTTGCAGGGATGCCTGATACACCAGTTTCTGGATTGAAAGTGAGCCATTCCTCGCCATTGTAGGTTTGTATCATAATCTGCGGCAAAACATCATTAGCAGCATCGGCAAGTTCTACTACCCACATCTTACGCGTAGGGATGTGTGCTACGGCAAGAAGTTTAGTAATCAAATTAGCAAATTGTTCATCCGTTCTTGCTAAATCTTTTATTAGTGAGATATTTTCATTTTCATCTGATGAGCGTAAATGAGTGATAAGCTCATATGTAAATGAAGCAGTGTCTGCAGATTGGCTTCTTACGTCTTCAATAATTTTATCTACTGCAGTTGAATACGGTTCAAAAAATTCTGGTGCTTCAGGGTATTCAGGCACTTCAGTCCATTTTGTAGCGACATTTGACCGAGTCAGTGTTGCGCGGTAATAAAGTGATTGTTGGCCATTTGCTTTGCGTTTTGCCCATTCAGCAGTTTTGTTATCACCCTTTACTTTTGCATTTACACCAAAATCGCCAGAAATATAATGCTCATTAATTTTAATGTAACCCGGTGTAAGGTTGGGAATAGACATTGAGGCCATTATATTTCTGCCATTGCCTTTGAAAGCTAAGCGCGCTTGAACTGTCCAGGTTTCAGTAGTGGCATCGGGCGTGATGGGCATTCCTAATTGAAAAACTTTATGTGCAAAAATAGCTAAGCCGATAGCAATAAAAACTATTGACCAAAAATGGACTGCTAATTTATGCATGATTTTAGAGAGCTTGTGTGATTATTATAAATATTAAGCTTTATGAGGCTTAATAATTATAATGTTTTATTCACATATTGCAGTAGTAAGAAAGATCCGCTTAGGATCAACAATTGCGGCATTTTTTAGAAACTGTCTACCGAGAAGTACGTCATAAATGTATTCTCGACGATCAGCAAGGGTAAATTCGGTTGTAAATTTGCGGCCGTTAAAGCACACCTCAAAATCTACAACATGCCGTTTGTCGTGTTCGCCATCGTGATTCTTAATATTGGTGAGGCGTGAGCGTGGTTTCTCCATCTCAATTTCGTGTTTATTATCCTTGCTGTCTTCAAGAATCAAGGTAAATTTTACCCAACGCGCACCATTTATTTTGAAAGATTGTATATTTCTAGCGTTTATAGAAGACGTTCGTGCACCCGTGTCCAATTTAGCTTTGACGTCAAAATCTTGGTTATCTATGCGTACTTTTTCCACCCAACCAGCAATAACTCTGGCAGGGTCTTTTGCCCATAGGTTATTCGTAAATAAGATTGAACTAGCAAAGAAAAATATCAGCCATGCTGAGTTTGCGCTTTTTATTATCCTGGTTTGTTTTTTCATTTTTATTAGAATTAATTCAATTTAGTTTGATTGTTATATCTATGACACTAAATAGTGCATGTAGTTTTGCGCTACAAACATAGATTGAGACCATAATAATAGGTAGGAATATCTGAAGGCCAAAAAACGATAAAATCGAATGAATTAGTGACGAGTATTGCGATTGTATACTAAAGTGCATTCTAGTATTAAGAGGAAAATTTAAGACACCCATGAGTAGTATTTATAGAAGTGAAGATATAGCCAAATTTATCCTGAGGATCACCGTTGGGTTGTTAATACTGTTTCATGGCGTAGCAAAATTGGTCAATTTGCAAACACTTGATTTCATAAAAAATCAGCTTGAAGGAATGGGCATGCACCCGATTTTTGCTTATGGTGTGTATGTTGGTGAGATTGTTGCGCCACTGCTAATTATTTTAGGTATCTATTCAAGGTTTGGTGGATTTCTAATATTTGCAAATATGCTGTTTGCCATCATTCTGGTACATACAAATGATTTACTTAGCTTAACAGAGCATGGTGGTTGGCGTTTAGAGCTACAGGCATTGTTTTTAGTGGGTGGTTTAGTAATTATGCTAATTGGCAGCGGCCGGTATGCTTTAAAGACTGATTAATACTTGCTTACATTATTTTAGAAATCTGTTGTCATTTATGTTGCCATTGAGGTCATTGAATATTCTATGCTTTATTTTTGTATCACTGGCTATTAG
>JABDMD010000123.1 GCA_013001685.1 Gammaproteobacteria bacterium
CTATTATTCTTTGTGTTCTCGTCATCTATATTAGAATAACGTCCTGATAGTCTGTCAATGCGATACATTGCATTTAATCCAAACAGGGTAGCCCATGATTTCCATTTTAGAAATTGAGAATCGATACGCCATTCATCTCCGTAGATTCTATAAATACTTTCTTCACAGAAATTGCCTAATCTCAGTGTAGCGTCGAATTCTTGATTGCTCACAGGAGCAAATGTTAACTGTGCAATTGGTTTTTCAGCTGTCAGTCGATTGTATGTATACAAATTTCCAAGCACTAGAAATGCTAAAACTAAAGAAATAATAATTAGTAGCTTTAAAACTTTTGGAGCAAAGAATTTGAACATGACTAGAACTTTAACAATATTTAGTTAAAGGATAATGCTTAGATAATTGGTTAGTAGTGAATAAGCAATTAAATGGTGAATTCGTTGATTATTCTTAGAATAGGCTAGAAAAGATGAATTTAAGCCTATGTAATACTTTGATATCTATAATTTAACATAATATATATTATGCGAAGTAAGATCTAAGACTTAACAGCATTAGTCTTCTAAAATACCCTTTAAATACTCCTACTTTATTTGCTTAATTTCAGATCTTAATTCTCATTAATAGGCTTTAAGTACGACTAATGATATTTCTTAGGGAATATATAGTTGCCACTATCTAGCTGAAATATAGATATATTCTATTATTCTATCACTTGATCAGAATTATTTAGTGGCATTAGTATTAAATTATATTAGTATGTACTAATACTTTTTATTAACTACCCAGGGTAAGTTCCAATGAGAAACCTTCTTGTATCTTTTAAATTTACGATCTCAGCATTAGTTGCTGTTCTTTTAATCGGCCTTTCTACAGTCGTTTTCGGAGAAGCAAATGATATTAAGGAGCAAGATATTGCTGAGAGCACTCCTGAATGCAAAATGAAAGCCTACACCGACCCTAATGTGATGGCAGCTACAATGGCTGATCCGACTAAATTCATGGAGTTTATGGCTTTAATGAGTAACCCTCAGACTTCTATAAACATGATGAATTGTGGAATGGAATCAAGTCAATGGAATGAAATCATTGCGAACATGACAAATCCAACAAATATGATGAACGCAATGTCTCAGTTTATGAACCCACAAATGTATACGAACTGGATGACAGCTTCTATGAACCCAGCGTTCTATCAAACAGCTATGAATGGCTACATGAATCCTGCTTTATACATGCAATGGATGACAGCTTCTATGAACCCAGCGTTCTATTCAGCTCCCATGAAAATGGCAGATCCTAAATGGCAGCAAGAAACCACAGCTTGGATGATGAATCCTGCAAATTTCCAGAAAATGTTTGAAGGCATGTACAACACAGCCCCTGTTGTAGCAGATGCAACTTCAGCAAAATAAAAATAAAAAGCTGGGATGCCCTGGGATGTTTTTGACTCTCCGGAACTAGAGTAGAACAAACTCCCCCATTAAAAAGCCTCGATAGATTATTCAATATTTATCGGGGCTTTTTTTATATAATAAAAATATGTTTAGAATTAGAGGTCAACGCAAAAGTGCGTGTTCAGCCCGGCCATCTAAGTAAGCACTACAAATTAACTAATATATAAGTGAAATAATGAAAAAGAATAAAGCATTTGTTTTTAATGCCTATGGAGCTATTTTAGACACGTATCTTCCATTTGAAGAATATAAGGAAGAGCTGGGTGAAAATGCGTTAGTAATTTATAAACTATGGCGATCAAAACGCCTTCAATACTCTTCGCAACTCAGTTTAATGAACCGCTTTACAAATTACGATTTAATTCGTAAATACGCACTTGAATTTGCATGTGATGTATATGGAATGAAAGATGCAGATCTTAAAAAGAAAATTCTTGAGGCACACTCAAAGTTAGATTGTTATCCTGATGTAAAAGAAGTATTAAAAACCTTAAAAGACGCAGGGAAAATTACTGCTGTTTTATCTAATGACGCACCAAAAGTATTAAACACTGCTCTAAAGAATGCTGGAGTAGATAATTTGTTAGACGGTGTATACTCGACAGACCAAATTAAGACTTACAAACCCTCTCCTGCTGTTTATGAATTTGTAGAAGAGCAACTAGGTTTGCCACGTAATAAGATATGCTTTGTTTCTTCAAATTCATGGGATATTGCAGGTGCAGCTTCATACGGGTTTAATTCCGTATGGATAAATCGTTATAAACGTACACCAGAGCACTTGCCTTATCAGGCGGATAAAGAAATAAGTAAATTATCTGAACTGACAAGTCTGATTCTGTAAATTTAAACTGTTGACTATTTTACATGGTTTTACATTTCATTCTGCATAAAATTAGCTGATAGAACAGGAACTTACGTGTTAAAATTTTGTCAAATCGACCTATATGCTACGTTTTTAGCGCATCGTAGTTAACATACATATATCTCAAAACCTTTATAAACGATGAGGATGTTATGAATATTTCAAAAAGAAAGTTTATTCAAGGCAGCTTGTATTCAGGTGTAATTGCCGTTCTTGGTAAAGCCACTCTTCTACAGTCTGCATTTGCGGAATGGCCAACTGCCGCATTTGATGAAACCGAGTATGAACCTGCTCTTAAAGGCCTTATCGGTGATTCAGAAATGCAAGAAGGTAATGTCACATTGGATGCACCTGAAATTGCAGAAAATGGTGCAACGGTTCCAATAAAAGTATCTACAGACTTAGACAATGTTGAGTGGATAAGTATATTGGGTGATAAGAACCCTCGCCCTTGGATTTCACGCTTCTACTTTCATGGCAAATCTAAACCATTTGTATCTACGCGTATTAAGTTGCGTGAGTCTTCAAATGTAGTAGCAATTGTTAAAGCAGATGGAAAACTATATACCAGTAAAAGTGCAGTTAAAGTTACTGCTGGCGGTTGCGTTTAAGCCCATTAGATTAAATAGAGGATAAGAAAATGGCTGATAAAATGAAAGTTAGAGCAAAACTAAGTGGTACAACCACAACGGTCAAAGCGATTATGTATCACCCTATGGAGTCTGGTAGCCGAAAAGATAAAGAGACTGGTGAATTAATACCTGCTCATTTTATTAAAGAGGTTAAAGCAGAGCTAAATGGCGAGATGATTATCTCTGCCGACTGGGGAACGGGTGTTTCAAAGAACCCTTACTGGTCTTTTGAGTTTGAAGGCGGTAAAGCTGGTGACACCATTAAGATTACTTGGACTGATAATCTTGGCGAATCTGGTGAAGGCGAAGCTGTAATCAAATAGTCTTTTTTTTATTTCTACTGGGCCTATTATTTATATGGCAGGTTGAATTATTTATAGCTGAATAGAGTCGAGGTATAGAATCAATTCCATGATTCTGCCTCGAACAATTTGTTCGTCAACTTGACTGCATCCTTCCCAAATAGTATCGGTTAAAAACAAATCACCCCATGTAGGCATGCTACGGGTGCCATGTTCTTGCAAAACTTCTCTTCCATCGATAATTGCGTATATTCTTGATACCGGAAATTGGCCATTGTTTCTTTTAGAGATCATAGTCAAATCTGGAGCATTTAAGCTGATATCTATATCTTTTGCTTTTTTACCTTTTGCATCTTCACCATGGCACGAAGCACACTTTAGTTTAAATGTTTCTGATCCCGTAACTACTGGATCATCTTGATTAGAAAATATAAGTGGTGAGGCAGTAATAAAAATTAGAATAAATAGTATACGAATAATTGGGTTCATTAGATAATTCCTGTTACTTAAGCTTCTTGCTTTTTCCATGGGACAAGCAATTCTGCAATACCTGTTAACAAAGCAGCCAAGAATCCTTTCTCATCAAGCATGTGATATTGAATTTTCATTGTTAATGCGCTTCCAAAAATAATTGATGCTAAAGTTAAGAAAGAACCAATTGCTAAAGTTGACATCCCTGTAACGCCTTGACCAATTGTGCAACCAAAAGAAAGTACGCCACCAAAACCCATCATTACTGCGCCTACTAAATGATTTACCATTTCAGACTTATTGTTGAAGGTTTCAATTCTGAAGTTTCCAGAAATAATTGCGTAAAGGAATGAACCAACAATCATTCCAAACACAACTGCGATTCCAAAATTAATTTCAGCACCGGTAAATGTCATTAGGTAACTAATCGTGTTCCCGGTTGGGCCAATAAAAGCCATGCCTTGAGGTGTAATGGGGTCAAAGTCATCTTGACCAACATAACCAGTTACATACCAAGCTGCGACTACACAGGCCCCGATTGCAACTCCTGCTAATATGTTGTCAAAGCTTTTTCTGAATTCTTCATGCTTAAATGCATAGGCAATAAATCCAAATGCAACTACGAAGCCGCCGATTTTTTGTAGCAAGCTAATATCTTCTAGTTTTAGCAATGAGCCAATGTAGCTTAACAATCCTTGGTTATTTATACCTTGATTAGTAAGGTCAGCATTGATTGAGTAAACATATTCCAACCTTACAATTGCTAGAACTCCTCGCATGGTCATATAGGCGGTTACACCTAAAACAATCAATACGATTAGAGCTTTGAGGTTTCCACCCCCTACTCTTACCAAGTTACGCTGTCCGCAACCTGCCGCTAAAGTCATCCCAATACCTAATAGAATACCGCCTAATATGTAACTCAAAAGATATAGATTAGGAGAGCGATATACGGATGCGTCGATATCGACTAGTCCGCTTATATACAGGTATTGGACACCTAAAATGGCAATTCCAATGGCAAGAAACCAAGCTCCCATACGCCCTTTCGAACCCATGTTTACAACATCACTTATTGCACCCATTGAACAGAAATGTGTTTTGTTCCCAACAAAACCAAACACCATAGCAATTATGAAGCCCAACAAGGCTACTAAATGTAAGTTTGATAATTCTTCCATGGCAGTCTATGAAAATTAGGTCTCTAAAATTTTAAAAGATGCGAATTATACCAACGCATCTATTTATGTCACTAAATCAAATCTAGAAGTGTGTGGTGAATTGGAAATTTCTCAATTTTGTGTGATGTTGGGAACAATTGGTTAATCACAAATATAATGGTTATTTCTTATTCATCTTCATGGCTTCTTGCTGTTGTTCGTACCATTTTTTGTATTCTTCTGGGTCCATTGGTTGTACAGGACTAGCATTATAGCTGGGTGGTAAGCCGTAAGGATTCATCCAGGCTAGGTTCATCATCTGCATAGGCATAGCTGCCATTTGATGCATCATTTGAGTCATTTGCATGATGTTCATCATGTTGTTCATCATTTGCATCCATGCCTCTGGAGTGAAATCGGTAGGTGCATTGGCTGCAAACGGTTCGGTCATTGCGTAGTTCTTATAATTTACGTCATCAGATGAATTAAAAGCGGTACTGGTTGAAAAAGTTGGCTGCTTGTAAGCAGAAGTGTTCGAACTTTCTGATGCTTCAGTTTGTTCTGATTTATTTGTATTATGTAGAACTAATGCAACAGCAACAATTACTGCTATAGGAAAAACAATAAATACATAAGCTAATAAATTGTTCATATTTTTCAGTATTTATACGGTAAATGTTTATTGAGTAGCTTGAGGTTGAGGGGGCATATTTTTCACCATTTCCGTCCATTGACTAAACCACTGCTCGTATTGTTTGGGATCCATCATTTGCCCACCTGGCATTTGGCTCATTGGGCTGCTGCCATTTGCACCCATACCACCTGACATTGGTCCCATCATGCTCATCATTGGATTCATCATGTTCATGTACATGTGAGGATTCATCATGCCGCTACCCATCATCATTGGATTCATCATTGACGTCATCATTTGAGGATTCATCATGCCCATCATTGGATTCATCATGTTCATGTACATGTGAGGATTCATCATTCCATTAATTTGACCCATCTGTCCCATCATCATCGGATTCATCATTTTGGTCATATCAGGGGGAGATGTAGTTGTGCTTTTCTTTGATTCATCTGCTTGTGTGCAAGAGGCACCTGCAATAAATAGGCAGCTAATGATCATGAGCAATTGGAGAGATTTTCGGAGTGAAAGCATGTTAAGCCGCCTCTTTAATTTTGCTTAATTTAATAATTATATGAGTAACGAATTTCTAAGCCATACATAATTGATTATGTATGACGATTTGAAAATTCGATATTTAATCATTACTGATTAGCTTGAGGCTGTGGCGTCATGTTTTTCATCATCTCCGTCCATTGACTAAACCATTGCTCGTATTGTTTGGGATCCATCATTTGACCACCTGGCATTTGTCCCATCGGGTTACCTCCTCCATGTGGTGTCATTCCTGGCATACCCATACCACCCATCATACCCATAGGATTCATCATAGAACTCATCCCACCCATACCCATCATTGGGCCCATCATAGTCATTGGGTTCATCATACCCATAGGATTCATCATAGAGCTCATTCCACCCATGCCC
>JABDMD010000124.1 GCA_013001685.1 Gammaproteobacteria bacterium
CAAATCATCGACATGATTCAGCGCTTAATAAAAAGTGGCCATGCTTATGAGGCAGAAGGACATGTGCTTTTTCATGTGCCGTCTTATTCTGAATATGGAAAATTATCTGGACGTAACCAAAAAGAAATGCTTGCCGGTGCACGCGTGGAAGTGGCGCCATTTAAAAAAGATCCATCTGACTTTGTGTTGTGGAAGCCTTCAAATAAAGATCAGCCTGCCTGGGATAGTCCATGGGGCGGCGGCAGACCCGGTTGGCACATTGAATGTTCCGCTATGATTGAAAAACATTTAGGTGAAACCATCGATGTGCATGGTGGAGGACAAGACTTGGTTTTTCCTCATCATGAAAATGAAAGAGCACAAACAACTTGTGTGCATGGAGGAAAACTATTCAGCCACTACTGGATGCACAACGGATTTGTAAATGTCGAACAAGAAAAAATGTCTAAATCGATAGGTAATGTTCTGTTGGTAAAAGATCTGTTAGAACAGGCGCCAGGCGAAGCTATTCGTGTAACTTTATTAAGTACGCATTATAGAAGTCCATTAGATTGGACCGATGACGCACTTGAACAATCATCAAGAAATCTAGATAAACTTTATGGAACTTTGCAAGAATTACAAGATATAGAAGTTGAAGTTTCTACAAAAGATGTGCCGACTGAATTTTTGCACGCACTAAAAGACGATTTAAATACACCTGCAGCATTTGCTGAATTGCATAAGTTAGCCAAACAAGTCAATTCCAAAAAAGATCCAGCGTCGAAAAAGAACATTAAAAAACAAATTATGGCTGCTGGAAATATGCTTGGTATCTTACAACAAGAGCCAAGTAAATGGTTTCGTGGTATAGGCGATCTTGATGAGTCAGAAATACAGAACTTATTAGATTCAAGGGCAAAGGCCAAAAAAGACAAGAATTTTGAATTAGCAGATGGTATTCGCGACAAACTAACGGCAATGAAAATCCAAATTCATGACCATCCAGATGGAACTTCGAGCTGGAGAAAACTCTAAGAATTATTGCGATAAGTGGAGTGAGATTATGACTGATATAAGTGTTGATAAAGCTAGGTCAAAAAAAGGTTTTAGCGGCAAGCAAGTATTTTTAATTGTATTGTTGACGTTATTAGTTGCAGTAGTATTGACTTATTTTGTATTGCAACGTTATGTGTTCGCAAAAGAATTCGAACCTGTTCATTTGTCTCAAAATGAAACCATAATATTAAATGAAAAATTACAAGCTCTTGGTTTTCAGCCTGACACAACTGTGGCCAGTAACGAACCTACAAAGAAGAAAGGGTTATGGGGAACCGGCACACAAGATAAAGGAAATGAAAATCAAGCTCAAAATCGCGATGAACTAGGGTTAACGCCAGAACCTTATAAGGAAGATGCCAGTAAACGCGAAATAAATTTCAGCGAAAAAGAGCTGAATGCGATGCTAGCGAATAACACGGATATGGCAAAGCGTGTAGCGATCGATTTAGCCGATGATCTTGCCAGTGCAAAAATGATTATTCCTATGGATCCCGATTTCCCCATTATTGGTGGAAAAACACTAAGAGTGAATACAGGTTTAGGATTGTCATTTGCGAACGACAGACCAGTAGTTATCCTCAAAGGTGTTAGCATTATGGGCGTGCCAATCCCAAATGTTTGGCTTGGGAATTTAAAAAATGTAGATCTTGTGCAAGAGTTTGGTCTAGAAAGTGGTTTTTGGAAAACCTTTGCAGCAGGTGTGGAATATATAAATGTTCAAGATGGGAAGTTGCAAATTAAATTAAAAGAATAGAATCATCATTGAATCAAAAGGAGTGTTTTAAGTGAGAGGTTTCGTGCCACCAGACCCAGAAGGTGGCGTTTCCAATGTTGAATATGCTGTTGTTTATGCGCCAAAGCTAAATCTATCAGGACGTAATCGTAAACGGTTTTCAGCAAATTGTGTAGAGATCAAAGAAAGTGCTGAAGAAGCTCATGCAGGGGCAGATGAAAAAGAGAAACGATACGCTGCAAAAGTTCTTGGGCCATCCAAGTCTTCAGAAGGGCAATTTATATTTTATCTAGTTGAGTGGTTGATCCCCAATAGAGAATAATTAGTCTAGTTTTTTTTGTTAATTAACTGGCTTTATCTAAAGCAAGCTTTATAGATTTTTTATGCAACCCTTAATATATAATTTATGTCATATGTTGATAGGCTGAACACTGGAGGAGACCATGAAGCAAGCTATCTATAGTTTTAAATATGTTATTTCTCCTGCACTGCTTTTAGTATTTTCGTTGCTGTCGTTTCAGGCGAATGCAGGAGACGTTAAGATCATCATTGGTGGTGGCCATCATTTCTATTCAGGACATAATCGCCATAGTAATTCAGATAGACTCCATAATTACAATAGGTTTTCTAATAGAAATCGTATAGGTAACCGCGATCATTACTATGGAAAAAGATATTACCGTAAAAATTATTCAGGCTATGGATATAGAGGCTACAGATACGGCAACAATTACCGCTATGATAATAGAAGAAGTTACCGTAGTCGCGGCAGTTACTGTCCATACTAGTGGTGAATTTTAACCAGCCAAGTAAATAAAGCTAATTATATATAGCAAGTGTCAATCTTATAGATTGCACCTGGATTTTTTCATGTATATGTAGAGATTGTACAGAGATTAATGCCTAAAACTAAGGTCAAATCGTTCTAGATCGAATAGAATTAACCTTATGAAATCCTCATCTATTTATGTAGAAGCACCAGCGCGGTTACACCTTGGGTTTTTAGATCTTGAAGGTGGCTTAGGTAGACGTTTTGGTAGCGTTGGTCTCACATTAGATGATGTTGCGACAAAAATTATTGCGCGACCTTCTGAACGGCTAAGTGTAATAAGTGACCCTTCCGGACGCGTACAAAAGTATGTGGAAAAGTTTATTGCTTATAAAGGATTATCAAATAACTTTGAAATTGAAGTGGTAGAGCAGATTCTTGATCATTCTGGCTTAGGATCTGGGACGCAGTTATCCATTGCGGTCGGTACAGCGATATCTAGGTTGTTTGAGTTGGACTGTAAGACTTCAGAAATTGCTGTTTTATCTAATCGAGGGGCAAGATCTGGAATAGGTATAGGCGCATTTAATATGGGGGGTTTTTTGGTGGATGCTGGTCGAAATTCTGACAGTCAAGTGCCACCGATTATTTCTAGGTTAGAGTTTCCATCAAATTGGCGTGTGATATTAATTCTCGATCAGGGTCAGCGTGGATTGCACGGCCAAGATGAAGACACCTCATTTTCTACTTTGCCTGATTTTTCATCTCAAACAGCCGAGCAGCTTTGTCGCCTAGTGCTTATGCAAATTTTACCCGCAGTGAGTGAGCAGAACATTGATGTATTTAATCGAGGTATATATGAATTACAAGGACGTATCGGCGAATATTTCGCGTCTGCCCAGGGAGGACGTTATACTAGTCCAGCAGTAGCTGAAGCGAATAGTTTTCTTGAGTCTTTGGGTGTGAAAGGAGTAGGTCAAAGCTCTTGGGGTCCAACAGGCTTTGCTTTCGTGGATAGCGAAACCAATGCGCACTTATTGCTGCGAAAGTTACAATCTAAGTTTGAAAATAATAAAGGTTTAAGCTTCAAGATTGTTTCCGGAAGAAATATTGGGGCGTTAGTTAAAGATTTAGAAGAAAAAGATATAGAAAAAGAAGATTTAATTTCTTTGTCCAAATCAAATAAGTCTTAAAACAAAATCATATATATGAGTGCGTAAACTTGTTTGCGCATAAAGTTTTTTATTACATATCTAAAGTAAAATAAGAGAGAGAAAAATGGAAAAGCCATACATCCTTCATATGTTCACACCGGCAAAAAATTTAAGTCCATTTGACGTTAACATGGCATTAGATGCAGGCTGGGATAATGCTGTGGGCTACACAAATGTTGAAAAAGACGATGTGCAAGCATTAACACAAGATGCAATATTTTCACGTAGTCCTTCAGGCGTAAAACGCACGGGAATTTTCCTCGGAGGACGTGACATGCATATGGCAATGGATATGATGGAAATTGTTCAAGAATCCATGGTGCCGCCATTCCAAGTTTCATGTTTTGCGGATCCTAGTGGTGCGTTTACTACTGCGGCAGGGATGGTTGCATGTGTAGAGCAAGCGCTAAAAGACAAACACGATACTGACCTTACTGGAAAGTGCGTGATTGTTATGGGTGGTACAGGGCCGGTAGGCTCAACTGCAGCAGTATTAGCAGCAAAAGCAGGTGCGTCGAGCGTAAAAATATTGGGCCGTAAAAAAGATAAGTCGCAACGTGTTGCCGCACTTTGTAATAGTGAATACGGTGCGGACCTTTTAGGTATTGAAGGTGAAGCGAACGACATGATTGATGGCATTGTTGGCAAAGCGGATGTGATTCTGGCTTGTGCAGCGGCAGGTGTTCAAGTCATTACTGAAGAGCATATTAAGAATGCTGCAACAAACTTAAAAGTAGCAGCGGATGTGAATGCTGTTCCACCTTCAGGGATTTATGGTCTAGATGTAATGGGTGCATGTGAGCCCATTGAGGGTTCTACTAATGCGTTTGGCATCGGTGCGTTAGCAATTGGTAACGTGAAGTATCAAACTCAGCATAGATTGTTGCAAGAAATGCATGATAGAGATGATCCAATATTTCTTCACTTCGAACGAGCGTTTGAAGTTGCTAGAGAGATTGTGAAAGAAAAATAGTTAACGGGTAATTACTTAAGGCTAGGCTTTTCCTTGCCTAATTATCTTGTAGTGGCGACTTCAGGTCGTGCAATTGCGCAGGGTTTAAAATCCTTAGGATACTCGGTTGCTGTTGTAGATGGTTTTGCAGATTGCGATACTGTTGCAGCAGCTACTGAAATCAGAAAAGTAAAACGTTCATCGTTTGGGTTAAATCACAACGAAGTTTTGCAAACCGTACAATCTTTGCAATCGAAAATACCATTTGATGGTTTATTTTTTGATGCTGCTATGGAATCTAATCCAAATTTGTTGGATGAAATTAATGTCAATCCTATATTTGGTAATTCTAGTCAAGTTTTAAGTGCTTGCAAAAATTTTAAAGTATTTTTTTCAATATTAGATCAACATTCAATTCCATATCCTGAAATAAGTTTTAAACCAATAACAGGAGATAACTGGTTGGTAAAACAAGCGGTGAGCACTGGGGGAATAGGTGTTGCTCCTGCGAGTGAAGAAGTTGCCTTTACTGAGAATTCATATCTACAGAGAAAAGTAGACGGTATAAATTTTTCGCTTACATTTCTTGCCAATGGTGAAGAACTATTTGAATTAGGCTTCAATACTTTATGGAGTGAGCAATTAGGATTAAATGTACCTTATGCTTATGCTGGTGCTATTAATCAGGTAAGGCTAGATGCTGAGATACAAATGACAGCTTTGCAATATGCAAAAATAATTACAAAAGAATTTGAGCTTGTCGGATTAAATAGCATCGATTTTATTTGCGTAGATAAATCAGTTTATGTTTTAGAAGTTAATCCGCGTATACCTGCGAGCTATGAATTATACGAAACCAAGTACGGCGATCTTATGGCCCAACATATTGAAGTGTGTAAAAGTCGAACGCTTCCAGCTACCAAAATTCAGCCATTATTACGTGCGCATGCAATTGTATATGCGCCAGCAGATATTAATGTTTCAGAAAGTGTGTCATGGCCACTTTGGACAGCAGATCGGCCCCATGCGCACGTGCTTATTAAGAAATTTGAGCCAGTATGTAGTATTTTTGCAGGCGGAAAAAATAGTGCTCAGGTGTATGAGATGATAAAAACTCGCAAACAATCTATTCTTGCGAATCTGGCCCAGTGAGTAAAAATTAAATCTAATTTTAAATAACAAGTTATCTAAAAAATAAGGAATAAGTCGATGATCAGTGTGAATGAATTAGCCAAACCATTAGTGCAAGAGCTGATAACAAAAAGTGAAGCATTACGAGTAAATATTGGAAAGTTCTCTAATGGTGCTACCTACGTTGATGCTGGGATAGAATGTGTAGGCGGTCTAGAAGCCGGTAGAATTATTGGTGAAATCTGTATGGGTGGTTTGGGTAATGTAAATTTATATCATGCTTCAGCAATAGAAGAATGGCCGCTTTACTTGCATGTGCATACATCACATCCAGTTTTAGCATGTTTAGCGAGTCAATATGCGGGTTGGAGTTTATCGCACGAAAAATTTCATGCGCTAGGTTCTGGGCCAGGGCGTGCAATTGCCTTGAAAGAACCATTGTTTGAAGAGCTTGGATATAAAGATCAGTGCGATAGTGCTGTATTTGTTTTAGAGGTAGACAAATTGCCACCTATAGAAGTGATCGATAAAGTTGCAGAAACCTGTAAATTAGATCCTACTGCATTAACTTTCATTTTAACACCAACCAGTTCGATAGCCGGCAATATGCAGGTCGTTGCACGTGTGCTTGAAGTGGCAATGCATAAAACTCATGAACTGCATTTTCCCTTAGATCATGTTCTTGATGGTTCAGCCAGTGCGCCATTGTCACCACCGATCCCAGATTTTGTTAAAGCCATGGGTCGTACCAATGATGCAATTCTATTTGCAGGAAGAGTGCAGTTGTTTGTCAAAGGTGATGATACAACAGCTGAGAAGTTGGCAAAAGAATTGCCATCAAGTTCATCACGTGATTATGGTAAACCGTTTGCGCAAATTTTTAAGGATTATGAGTATGACTTTTTTAAAGTCGATCCGATGTTATTTAGTCCTGCCTCAGTGATGGTTACTGCGGTTGAAAGTGGTAACACTTTCAGAGGTGGAGAACTTGATCCAGCCTTATTAAACAAATCGTTTTCTTAGTAGTACCTTCGTGTCAAAACATATTGCAATTATCACCGACGATCCAGGTTGGCATGGAAGAGAGCTGCATGATGCCTTTGGAAGAAAAGGCTATAAGTGTACTAATGTTTCACTAGCTGATTGCTATATTAATGTTAGTGGTCAAGAAAGAAACAAAAAAACTAATAGCAGCTTATATATTCCAGGTTTTGAGAATTCGTTGCCTGACGGTGTGTTTGTGCGAGGAGTGCAAGGTGGAACTTTAGAAGAAGTTGTCTTCTATCTCGATATATTGCATGCATTGCATGAATTAAAAATACTTGTCTATAACAGTGCACGTGCAATTGAACGTAGTGTTGATAAAGGCATGACAAGTTTTCTATTAGATCAGGCTGGTATTCAAACGCCACCTACTTGGGTGGGTAATGATGTGCATCAAGCTTATTCATTTATTCGACGTGAATTAGCGATAGGTAATAAATTAGTCGCGAAACCACTATTTGGTTCACAAGGTAAAGATTTGCAGCTTATTAG
>JABDMD010000141.1 GCA_013001685.1 Gammaproteobacteria bacterium
GGCAATATTGCAGGTGTTGGCAAAGCAGGCAACCCGGCAACTATGGACAATGTTAACCCTGATCTTGTTTGTGGTGCTGCCACTACAGTGCGTGATGCGGAAGGTCTCATTGCAACACCTGGTGGCATTGATGTTCATGTGCATTTTGATAGTGCACAACTATGCGAACACGCAATCGGGTCTGGCATTACCACTATGCTCGGCGGATCATTGGGTCCTATTACCGTTGGCATTGATTGTGGTGGAGCATGGAATGTCGGTAAAATGTTACAAGCCTCCGAACAATGGCCAATAAATTTTGGGTTTTTAGGTCGTGGTAATTCATCTAAACCCAGATCTCTAATTGATCAACTTGCTGGAGGCTGTTTAGGACTAAAAATTCATGAAGACTGGGGCGCAATGCCAGCTGTGATCGACACCTGCCTTTCTGTTGCAGACGATTTAGATTTTCAAGTGCAACTTCATACCGACACACTTAATGAAAGTGGTTTTGTTGAAAATACATTAGCTGCCATCAATGGTCGCACTATACATATGTACCACACTGAAGGTGCAGGCGGTGGGCACGCTCCCGACATCATACGCGTTGCAGGTGAATACAATTGTCTACCCTCTTCTACAAATCCAACCAATCCATACACAGTTAATACATTTGATGAACATTTAGACATGACCATGGTATGTCATCATTTGAATCCTGCTATTCCTGAAGATGTTGCCTTTGCAGAAAGTCGAATACGCGCACAAACCATCGCAGCTGAAGATGTAATGCATGATCTTGGTGCAATTTCTATGTTGGGTTCAGATAGTCAAGGTATGGGACGTATCAACGAAGTTATATGTCGAACTTGGCAGCTGGCGAGCAAGATGAAAGACCAACGTGGTCGACTCGAGGAAGAACAAACAAAGACTGGCGATAATGAAAGAATAAAACGGTATATCGCAAAATATACCATCAACGCTGCACGTACATTTGGTATAGAACAACACATTGGTTCATTAGAAAAAGGAAAAATGGCAGATGTAGTGTTATGGAAACCTGCATTTTTTGGAATTAAACCAGAGTTAATCATTAAAGGTGGCTTTATTGTTTGGTCTGCAATGGGAGATAGTGCTGCGTCACTTATGACCTGCGAACCTTTGGCGATGCGGCCACAGTGGGGGGCATTCGGAAATGCTAAACAACAACTAAGTGCAAATTTTGTCAATCAATCTGCAGTAGATGCCAAAGTAGGTGAAAAGTTACAACTTCAAAAAACCTGCCTAGCCGCTCAGGGAACACGTAAACTTAATAAAGGCCACATGTTACATAATGATAACTGTCCAAAAGTAACCGTTAATCCAGATACATTCGACGTATTTGTTGATGGTGATTTGGCAACCTGCGAACCTGCTGAAACATTACCATTAACACAGCGATACATGCTTCGATGAATAAACAAGTTTCTCAAAATGGTCCCGCGCGAGTGGGCATTGGTGGGCCTGTAGGTTCAGGTAAAACAGCACTGATCGAACAATTAATTCCTTTATTTATTAATCGTGGAAATGAGATCGCAATTGTTACCAATGATTTAGTTACACGTGAAGATGCTAAACGTTTACAACAATCTGGTTTGCTTGCACCTGAGCGAGTGGTTGCAGTAGAGGCAGGTGCTTGTCCACACACAGTCATAAGAGAAGATCCAACATTAAACATACAAGCTGCAAATCGTTTGGATCAAGAATTTGAAAACTTAGACATTATATTGATTGAAAGTGGTGGTGATAATCTTGCCTCTACTTTCTCTTTAGACCTTGTGGATTATTGGATGTTTGTGATTGATACTTCTGAAGGCGATGACATCCCGCGTAAACGTGGACCAGGTATTGTGCAATCTGACTTACTAGTAATTAATAAGATTGATATTGCTAAGTATGTAGGTGCAGACGTTGATTTAATGGTTAAAGAAGGACAAGAAGTCAGAGGCAATAAACCATTAGTGCTCACTAATTGTAAAACGGGGCAAGGAATTGAAGATGTGGCAAACCACATTATAAATAACGTGCTTTTTAAATAGTATAGAAAACAAATGACAAATTTATCACTAGAATTTGCAAAAAATGCTGATGGGAAAACATTTCTTGAAAATCAATATGCGTCATATCCTTTTCATATTTGCAGAACTCAATATTTTGAAAATGATCCACCTGGAATGGCTAATATTTACATCCAATCTGCTTCTGGTGGAATATATGAAAACGAAAGCCTAGCAACCAATGTTATTGCAAATGCGGATTCATTCAGTCACGTTACTACACAAGCCTCAACCATCGTGCATGGAATGACGGATGGCGACGCGCACCAAACTGTAAATATTAACGCTACAGATAATTCATATACTGAATATATATCTGATCCATTAATTCTTTTCCCACAGTCAAACCTAAGTTCAACAATAAATGTGTTTGCAGATCTGACTAGCACAGCCATTATTGCAGATGCGTTTCTATTACACTTTTTAAATGGCAAAGATAAGTTGTTCGAACAATTAAAAAGCTATTTACAAATACACGATGAAAATAATCAAATGCTGGCTAAGGATGTCTACATAATTAATCCTAGTAACTTCTTATCTGCTGAACGTGAGTATATCGGCATGGGAACTATCTCAATCATAAATCGTTCAATCAATACAGAATATTTATTAGAACAATTGCAAGAAACCATTAAATCTAATGAAAACATTTATGGAGGCGCTACTCTGTTACCCAATCAATGTGGAATTATCATTAAATTTTTAGCACCAGATGGTGATTTTCTAAAAAAGACAATTACACAACTATGGATGAACATAAGAGAATCACTAATAGGTACTAAACCCAATATACGAAAAAAATAAAAAATAAGTTCTAAAATGACTCTATTATTTATACTCGCAGTAATTATAGGCATTCGCCACGCGTTTGAACCTGATCATATGGCAGCTGTTCTCACTGTTTCAACGCAATCTAATTCTTTGTCTGCAACTGCAAAACAAGGTGCCATATGGGGCGTGGGACACACCATTACACTATTTATATTCAGCATGGTATTAATGGGCCTAAATATTGAAATAGATGGTAGTGTATTTGTGCTATTTGAATTTATTATTGGCTTAGTCTTAGTTTGGATGGGATTGGATGTTGTTAATAAATCTAAGAATCTTTTCTATGATAGAGAAAATAAGAATATTAAATCTGCAAGAATCCCTGAAAATAATAAAACAAAGTTATCTTTAAAATCTCTTGCCGTTGGTTTGCTGCATGGCGCAGCCGGATCTAGCGTGATCATTGCACTAATAACGACAACAATTGATTCCATTTATTTAAAATTTACCTATATAGCACTATTTAGTATTGGTCTAATTATTAGCATGTCATTGCTCTCGATTCTTATGACTATGCCTTTACATCGTAAAATTAAATTTATTCCTTTTCGGTATTTCAAAGTTATAACAGGCACACTAGCAATATTAATTGGCGTGAAAATACTTTATCAATCAAGTGCCCAAATTGGCACATTGTTTATTTGAACAAATTCTGTAAAACCCTTTCCCAGAACATTACTTTTTACCTTCCTCGCCCTATACCAATACAATTTCAATGAATTTCAAAATTTGTGAAGAAGTTTCTGCACTTGGAATAAAAGTTGCGTTTCTTATAATTCATAGCATAGACAACAATCATTATGATGATTCACTCAAACATAAGATTGATAAATTTTATACTCAGTTTTTGAAAGAGTACTCAACCGAAAGTCTTGAAAATGACGCAAACATAATTGGCTATAGACAGCTACATAAAATAATAGGTGTTACTGATAAATCCATAGTCGCCTCCCCTGAAAGTTTAATAAAATTGCTTTTTAAGCATAAGTCATTACGACCCATTAATTTTATAGTCGACACGTATAATTATATTGCAATCAAAAATAAAATTTCTATTGGCGCGCATGATCTAAAGCATATAAATGATGATGTCAGATTATGTTTTACTAAAGGTGATGAACAATTCATTCCCTTAGGTAAAAATAAACCGCAACCTATAAATAGTGGAGAGTATTGCTATATAGATGACAAAAATGAAATACTATGTAGACTAGATTGCAGACAGTGCGATAAAACTAAAACTAGTTCTGACACAAAAGATTGTCTTTTTATAATTCAAGGACATAATGATATTTCATTAAATCTAATTAAATCGACTGCTGTAGAAATTCAGGAAATCTTCAGACCATACACTACAAGTAAGAAAGAAAATATTTTGAATATTGTGTAGCTAGAACTGTTCTGGATTCTCTACATCAAGTAGCTTTTTTATTGTTTCGGCATTACCATATTTCTTACGCTCATCTTCAAGCTGTTTGTTTTCGCTTCGATATTGAATAACGAGCCAAAGTATAAATAAGCCCATCCCGATCAGCCATAGCACGAATTCTGTGCCTACGAATGGATAGATCGCACCAATCTCACTGATCTCACCTGCCCAATTTTCAAAATTCCCTGTAGACATAAACTTCACCTCATTGACAATTTAGTTCAAACAATTATTTTTTTAGCGCCTCATGTTCTGCAGAAAGTATCTCTTGCTCATCTTTTAAACGTTGTATATTTGCAGCGGTATCAAGTCCTATAAGTTCAATCTCCTTAGGAATTCGCAATGCCCCAAATGCATTCAAGATTTTTGCAAAAAGCCAACCAGGAATAAATCCAAGGAGTCCAAACATTATCAATGCTCCTATGAATTGACCTAAGGGATTCACACTCGCGTAATCTGGATTAGGAGATGATGGATACCCCCATAAAATAAATCCAGCAATCACTACTCCATAAAACCCTGCATATCCATGCACTGCAACTGCACCTACTGCGTCATCAATTTTAAATGTTCGTTCAACCCAGTAATGCAACTTATATATTATTAAGACGCCGAGTGCCGAAACTAAGAGTGCTTGTATTGGGTGATATAAATCATTTCCTGCGGAAGCTGCAATAATACCAGCCAAACCTGCAGAATATGTCCAGTAAGCATCGCCTTTTGAAACAATATATCCCATCAACAAACCACCAGAGAGAGACATTAAGAAATTAACCGTTATTGCAGACAAAGTTGTGGGTGCTAAATAAATATTGGTTGCTGAATAAAAAACACCGTCACCACTTTGTATATCCCACATTGGAATATTACACGCGACGTAAAAACCCCAAAAACCTGTGTACAAAACAAATAAACCTACTGTATAGAGCCAAGGATTGCGTGGATGAATAGTCCGAGCTGTACCATCTTTTCTAAATTTGCCAATTCGAGGCCCCAACACAAATAAAATACCTAGTGCGAAACCTCCTGCTATTGCATGGATAACTCCTGATGCATAAGCATCGTGATATCCTAAAAGCTTCACCATCCAACCATCTGCATGCCATCCCCACGCAGCATCAATTATCCAAAATACTGATCCAATCAATACTGCAAGTATCCAAAATGCATTCGAGCGTATACGTTCAATTACCGAACCAGAAACAATAGAAGCCGCTGTCCACGAAAACAAAAGAAACGCCGCCCAAAAAACACCATTAATGCGAGCCCAGCCGTCTGGATCTCCACTGCCTCCCATATGTGGCCCCATTAATTGACTCCAACCTTTAGCATGTGGTGCATCGATTAAACCACCAATGATTCCAGGACCATTTGGAAAAGCAAAATATATCCACCAACCAAAAAAGTAAAACGTGATAGTCACCAAAGGTATTACCATGGTGTTTTTCATTAGAGTATGCATATGATTTTTATGCCTTGAAACGGCAACTTCATACATGCAAAAACCAACATGTATAAGAAACATCATCACTACAGTGAGCCAGTAGTAAAATTCCGTAAAGATGACCCCCAAGCTGGCTAGCTCATTATCCATCTTTACCTCCCTAATAATGTTATTATTATCTTACTGAGATGCAAATTATTATACTGCAAAAATAATTTGTATTTAACTAATAATTATATCGAGTAATAAAAAACATCTTAAATAGCTAAAATTCAGAGTTATAAGGCTTATGGTTACACTTAAATAGATTTTCGAAATGCAACCATTGAAGAACAAATAAATCCATGTTGTTGATAAAATCGATGGGCCCCATCATTATCAAAATCAGTTAACAAAGTAATGCGCTTACAGCCATTTTGTTTAGCTACATCAAGTGAATATTTCATTAACATTGAACCCATACCTTTCCCGCGTGCCTTTGGAGATACGACCATATCTTCAAGAATTGCAACTCGACTACCGAGTGCAGTCGATACGGTATACAAAATATTAACCATTCCAATGACTTTATTTGAGTCTATAGCAATGATTATTACACCGACATCTGAATTAGAAATTATTTTCCTTAAACCTTCACTTTGGATTTCAGTATTTGGTTTAAATTCTTCTTCTTGTTCAAATAAATAATTTAACAATCCACATAACTCAGGGATATCATCTATAGTTGCTTCGCGTAACTGCATAACGCTATCTAATTGTTAATTCACTATTTAAGACATGAAATTAAGTTAGTGTTGTGTAATAGGTTAATACTTCAGAAAATACACCTGATGAGTTAACTTTTATTAACCCAGCTCCTTTAATATCTGTGCCAGGAATTGCCCATGCGCACCAAGTTGTGGTTATTTCATTTTCTTCTGAAGTAAGCACTTCTGTAATTTCCATAAACGGTTCAGGAAGAATACCATCACATAGTTTTTTTACAGTTTCTTTCATTTCATTTAGATAATTACTAAATTTATCCTTAGATATTTTCCCCTTATTGGGATCGTCCAAGATGTAGTCATTAGTAATTGCTTGCAAAACTGTATCTGCATCGCCATTTGTCCAACCTTCAGCATATCGTCCTAGATGATCTAATGCGTTCATGAGTCACCTCCTAGATTTAATGTATTATTTATATAGTGTAATTAATGAATTTAAACCAGCCAAATATATATCACTTATAATCTTTTTAACCTCATTATTACTTGCACCTACAGCATTAAAGGTGGACTGCCAAATTACTTCAGCCTCATTATTGCCAACACTTTTAACTGTTATAGTTGCATGGTAATTTCCAACTGGTAACGGAGATTCTAATATTGCATATTGCAAAGACATTGCTGTTTCATCATACAATTCAAGTTTTTCTACAATGTGCACATCATCAGCTAATGTTAAGACTCTGATATCACCTGCAGCTTTCCCCGTACCAAGTAATGTGCTTGCAAGCACCCCAGGATGCCATCTATCTAAAGCCTGAAAACCACCTATTAGCGCCCAAACTGCGTTGGCTCGAGCATTTACTAAAATTTTTTCTTCAACCATTAGTTGCTCAGCATGAAGATTCATTGAGCAGCCTAAACTTATCAGAAGCAAACTCAAAGTAACGACTGTATGGTTAATATTTTTTATAACATTAGATTGATGTTTCATATAAGACTCCAATTATTACTATTACTTATTTCTATTGAAAATTAGCTTGCACCCAAATACGATAAAAATTCCCCACAACATGCTATTCAATATGAATGGGATATATTGAGCAACCCCGCTTGTGCCTTCATAACTAGAATTTTCAAATATGGTTACAATTGGAAAAAATAATATTTCAACGACCCAATAATTAATTTTTTCTATTATTGTTAGTTCTCTTCCCGTATCAAAAAAAGAAAAAGCGTGGGCAAAGGATTTAATAGATAGCCATATACTTATAAAAAAATGCAGTACTGAAATTATGACTACTAAAGTGACAGATTTCATTCTAGTGGATATACGTCAAAAGCAATTCCAATTCTTTCTTCAGAACCTGTAAAAGGAATTGTTCCATGAAAAAAATAGGATGGAAAAAATAGAGCTGCCCCTTCTTCAGGTTTCACAACAGTTACATCAGGCTCAAATTCATCAGGCACTGCATAATCTGGCCTCCCAAACTCCAACCAGCCTTCACGTTCGTCAGACATTTCATTTACCGCAGAAGGGATACGCACATAATAAACACCACTTAACCAAGAATCTTCATGTATATGAGGCGGATGTTTACCATCTGCTTTTAAGATAGACGCTATTAAAGTAAGGCGATACTTTTTGGGTAAACGGGAATAAAAAATGTGCTCACTGTTATATGCAAGACTATCTCGATAACTATCAATCGCAGAACGTAAGGATTTCTCAAACGCAAGAATAGATTTTGAAGGATTTAATAAAATATCTTTTGTTACTGCCCCTCCACTAGTGACACGCTCTAATGGCTCCCATGTCAAAGTCGTGTGGTTTCGAACATCTTTCTCAAGCTGAGCATTAAAAGATTGCAAGGAATCATACCCTTTAGGCACTTGAATATATGATTTATGAATCATCTCATCAAAGTTATAAAGTAAATTCCATTCTGAATGGCGTTGTAGCTGCGAAAATGCTATGGCTTTATAAGCATTAGCATTTTGACAATATGGGTCGATTTCTAGGCAATTATTTGCAGCCTCAAGAGCTGCATTAGGATCGTTATTTGCTAACAGAGTGGATGCAAGTTTATAAGTCGCTTCTCGATTACTTGGCTCTAACATTATGGCAGTATTATATGCAATACATGCTTCGGATAATTTTCCCAACCCCTTTAATGAACTACCGAGGTTAGTATAGGCATTAGAATAGTCGCTCTTTAAATGTATTGCCCGCTCAAAACTTTGACATGCATTTTCGTATTTGCGTTGTTCAAGTAAAACAATTCCTTGACTGTTATGCACTTCAGCATAATTGGGTGCAATTTGTGTGGCACGATTAAGCAGGTCTAGCGCTTTATTATAAGAGCCTAGTTGATATTTTGTGATACCACCAAAATGAAGAGCATTAGGATCATCTGGATTTGATGTAATTAGCTTTTTAAATAATTTATCTGCATGTTCGAGATTGCCTTGCTGAAGTTCCTGAACTGCATTCGATAAAAGTTCTTCGCGCATAAATGGCGGCACCACATTTTTCTTGCGGCTTTCTTTATTTAGACGTCGTCGCTCTGCCCGGTTCACACTATTTATGCCCTTCACATTAATTGCAGCAATTAATTATGAACTTATTTAACTGCGTTTTACCATCCATATAGAAGGTTTTCGATATGCATATAAATATAATACATAAAGTAATATTACCGCATAAGCTATCTCAAACACATAAAGACCATTAAAAACAAATGGCTTCCCATATCGCTCATAACCTATGAATGGCAATACCATTGAATACAGAAATGTTTCAATCACGCCAAAATAGAAAAAGTAACGCCAGAAAACAACCGTTAGGATTTGTCTTGAGCATGCAATTCCAAAAAGACCTAGCAAGGCAAATATAGAGAGGAATAAATCGACCTGATCAAAGAACAATGCAGATTGTTGTGTTACTAAGGATATTAAACTCAAACATAAGAAAACAGCAGTTAACCAAAAGAACGCTTTAAATAATAACTGATTGACTGTTGAGAAACTAAGAATATTTATTTGAAAAATGATTTATAAAATTGAACATTTCTAAATATTACATATATTTATATTAGCTCATCAACATTAACAACGTTCGCATACGCAAATGCTAAAGCAGACATAGAAGCATTATGCACATCTATAGCAGAAACTGTTTTATCTTGAAACTCTATATCCCGTGTTGCACATGCGTCCTGAACAACAACACATTTAAACCCATAATCCGCTGCAGCACGTGTAGTGGCTTCAATACACATATGACTCATAGCACCACAAATCACCAAATCAGTAATGTTTTTTTCCTTTAATTGCTCTAGTAGATTCGTCTCACGAAAGCTATTTGGAAAATGTTTAGGTATTACAGTCTCACTTGGCAGCGGATCTACACTGCCATGTATTTCAGAACCTTCTGTGTTTGGTAAAAAAAATCCTGCATTGCTATCTTGAAAAGTATGTTGAATATGAAAAGTTTGTAAGCCTTGATCCCGAAATTTATCTAAAAGCAATCTTGCATTTGAACTGGCTTTATCAATTTTCACTAATTCCATATTTCCACCAGGAAAATAATCATTTTGTATATCAACAAGAATTAATGCCGGTTTCATAGCTAATTTCTATATCTTTACTTAAATTTTAGACAAACAATCTGCAATTTTTAACTCATCAAACTGGGACAAACAACACCAACTTAAACTAAAAATTCTCATTTAACATTCCCCAAGTTGCGAGATGTATACCCTACATTACACACATAAAATCCTGTCTCAAATTGACCCTACTACCACCCACTAAATACAGCTCTCTACTGAATTTCAGTCATTTTAAACCAATTTCATATGGCATTTAAGATGCTAATACCTATAATAGTCAATATAATAATTAAGAATAGCACTAACCAAATTAAACTTTTAGTGCTGTTGAGGATGCTATATGGAAGCTAAAATTGTTTGGCTCTTTATCTTCGTTTTTCTATATTGGTCGTATTGCATTTTCTGGGGAATTAAAGGTGCAATCTCCGCTAAAACTGCAACGGATTATTTTCTTGCCGGTCGCGGTATATCAGTTTGGGTATTTGTATTAGCTGCAACGGCGACATCTTTTTCTGGCTGGACCTTCATGGGCCATCCGGGTCTGCTATATCGTGACGGCTTTCAATATGCCTATGCTTCTTTTTACGCCATAACTATCCCTTTCACTGGGGTAATGTTCCTAAAACGACAATGGATACTTGGAAAGCGCTTTGGTTTTGTTACGCCAGGTGAAATGTTATCCAACTATTTCAAATCAGATGTAATTCGATTACTAGTTGTTCTGGTTGCACTAGTTTTTTCTGTTCCATATTTGGGTGTACAGCTAAGAGCATCCGGATTTTTGTTTAATGTCCTTACAGACGGTTTACTTGGTGTAGAAATGGGAATGTGGATGCTCTCATTAGTGGTGATCATTTACGTTGCATCAGGCGGACTTCGAGCAGTAGCTTATGTAGATACTATGCAAGCTATTTTGCTAGCGTTTGGAATTATTGCAATTGGAATGATCGCACTTAATTTTGTTGGAGGATTTGAAAGGTTAAACGATGGCATTGCTGCACTAGCAACCTTAGATGAAAAACGCACTCCTGCAGATTTTAGTCATTACATAGCAATACCCGGTGTAATTCAATTTGTAAGTAATGGACCTTCTGCAACGGGTGGCGCATGGACAGGAATCATGATACTGACCTATATGTTTGCACTTATGGGTATTCAATCTGCACCAGCATTCTCTATGTGGGCATTTTCCAACAATGACCCCACACCTTTTGCACCACAACAAGTTTGGGCTTCCGCATTTGGTATAGGTTTAATCATGATGGTGTTCACGGCCATTCAAGGGTTAGGCGGACACTTTTTAGGTGGAGATCTGGCATTCCTCGCAGCTCACCCGGAACTTGTAAACAATGTCATGGCAGAAGGTTTGCACGGCAAAGACTTAATGGAGTCGGCAGGCAAACAAGGCATGTTGGTACCACAATTGATCGCCTTACTAGGTGATACCGTGCCATGGTTTGTTGGTTTATTAGCCGTCTGCGCATTAGCCGCTATGCAATCTACTGGTGCCGCATATATGTCCACAGCAGGTGGTATGTTGACGCGTGACATTTTAAAACATTATGTCATGCCACATGCAACACATACACAACAAATCTTTTGGGGTCGTGTTGGCGTAGTAGGTATTGTATTAGCCGCATTAGTAGTGGCAACCACGAGTAAAGATGCATTAGTACTGCTTGGCGGCTTAGCGGTAGCCTATGGTTGCCAAATGTGGCCAGCATTAATTGCCGTATGTTGGTGGCCGTGGTTGACACGACAAGGGGTCGTCATAGGTTTAATCGCTGGATTAATTGCCGTTACACTTAC
>JABDMD010000047.1 GCA_013001685.1 Gammaproteobacteria bacterium
ATGCATAGCTTGGCAGCTCTTGATCAATTCAATCATAGACCACAAGGGGCACCGGTTTTTTTTGCGAAAAAGTACTTTGGGTGATTTCGTACATTAAGTAGGTTCTCCGGTACCCCTTCGCAACGATAACTATCCGCAAAGCCTGCAGAAATAGGCAGTTATTTTTTAATTTGAGTGTCTCTTGTAAGAGACGAGACTGGTTGGCGGAGAGAGAGGGATTCGAACCCTCGGTGCCGTATTAGGACACACACGCTTTCCAAGCGAGCCCATTCGACCGCTCTGGCATCTCTCCAAATATAACAAGGGTAAATATTAGCAGATCGTTAAATGATTAGCGTGAGAACTTCTTATCCAAGAAGTATTTAAGACTTTGTATCTTTATCATCACCTGTGTTGTATATCTGAGAAGGAAATTGCGCAATTTTTTCACCTGCTTCGGATATCCTTGCAACACCCTGCTTTTCTACCTCATCGATACGTATGATTGCGTGCATAGGCACAAAAACCCGTTTTACTTGCTCAAATTCTGTCTTAAGTTTTTCTTCACCGGGATCAACCACTACACTAGTGCGTTCATGGAATTTCAGCTCTTCTATGGTGATAAAACCATGCAAATCTGACTGATAAACCTTGCTTGCATAAACTTCGTAAACATTACCTTGATTGTAAAAACTTACTTTAAATATATTTTTTGTAGCCATAAATTTATAACTTTAGTATCGACCCGTGTTTCCAAGAAAGATTTGAATTCTATACCTTAAATTTCTTCTTGGCATCAAATTCATCTACTGTTTGATAGCCTTTATAGCCACGTGGGTTACATACTACACGTACACCATGCTTTGTATAATCACTAGTATGGTGTATGTGCCCATGCACCCATAAATCTATTTGGTTGTCTTTAAGCATGGATTCTAACTGATTGCAGTAAGCAAACTTTAAATAATCATCTGGATCACCAGCCCAACTCTTTTTAGTAGGCGCATGATGTGTAACCACAATTGTAGGGCCATCATATATTTTAGCTAATTCGTGCTCCAACCACTCCTTACAATCGTGATTTATCTTAATTAATTGCTCAGGCGTAATTGTAGAATTACCAATTGAAATATAACGAAAATCATTCATGATATTTTGCAAATCATCCATCATCTCCTCATCATCGCATTCGTTGAAATCTGTCCACATGGTACAACCTAGAAAGCGAACTCCATCTATAACAACACTCTTCTTTTCCAAGTAGCGCACATTGCTACCCTTGCTCATGCCTATCAATTCATCTTGCAGCTCATTTATTTCGTAGCCCCAATATTCATGATTTCCAGCCACATAGATCACTGGCATATCAAGCGTTTGCAACCACTCAAGACCTTCTAAACCTACACCAATATCTCCCGCTGCAATTAACACATCACACTTTTCATCTGGCAAGTCGAAACTTCCAAATTCGAGATGAACATCAGAAACTATTTGTATATTCATTAATGCGATGAAGTTTTAGGATGTGAAATATCTGACAGTGGAATATTAAGATTCTTGCTATTTGCCACTGCATAAGCTACTAATAATAATCAGTATTCAAGAATAATTGAATCAAATTCAATACTAAGGGCTCGATTGAGCAGACCAGTTGTATACATATATATACCGCTTAGAACTATAAATTTAATTCTGAAACGAAAACGCCACGCAAATGCGTGGCGTTTTTACTTAGAAATATCAGATTATCGCTAATCTAATTTAATTGCAATTACTTAGAACTTAAGGCCAAGAGCACGAATAGTCTCTAGAGTAACGAAGTTAGAGCCATATGGAAGGCCTTTCTTCTTCGCATAGCACTGTGCACCACGGAAAGTACAAGGACCCATAATACCGTCAACATTACATGCGTAGCAGCCGTTCTTCTTGAGTGCGCTTTGCAATGTACTTACGTTTCCAGTAGTCATGTTTACTTGGCATAACACAGGCACCCAAGTTAATTGCTCGCCACGAACTTGCTCTGTGCGTGTAACAGTTCCATATTCTTCAGGAATTGCAATGCGCTTTTCTTGAGCTGGTGTTACTAATTCAGTTACTTCTACAGTCTTATACTCCGCTGGAGCAGTAATTGTCTTAGTAGTTGCTGGGCTAACTAAAACAGTTTTAGTAACTGTTTTGTATTGTGCTGGCACTTCAACCAAACACATTAATTCACCAGTGTCAGTAACACGTGATCCAATAATCTTTTGGTTGCCGAAGCGATCAATGATTGCAGCAGCACTTGAACCACCTGCAGCACCTGAACCCGCACCTGCAGCCATAGTACCTGCGCCTTTCTTCCAAACTGTTGTAGCTGGAGAAACTTGGATTTTTTCAGTCTTAGTTCCGTATTTAGCAGGAACCGAAACAAGCTTGGTAGTTTCAGGTTTAACTAAAACACGCTTAGTTACAGTTTTATAAGTAGCTGGAATAATTTCAACTTTTTCAGAAGCTTCTTTCTTAATTACTTTTTCAGTGATTGTACGACTCTCGCCTGGGATCAACATGCGCGCATAGCACTCACCTGGACGGGCATTTGGCGGATATAGATCACCTGATGTAGATGACATCGCTGGAGCGGCAGCTGGCTTGCTTTCCCTGCCTTCCATAGCCATTTTCTTCTGCCTTTCGTATTCAGCAATGTTAGCTTCACGCTCAGCTGCCATCTCAGCAGCTATCTTTTCTTCTTCAGACATTTCAGCAGCAACAGGTGCTTCTGCCGTAGCAGTAGTCTGACTGGTTTGACAAGCTGCCAATATCATTGCAGCGAATAGAGCTGCTAGTAGCAAACTAATACGTTTCATGTGTTTATCTCCAAATGGGTTTGTTGCGGACAATTTTATTATTTTGAAAATATAACACTTATAAAGCCACATTTTATGGCCGCTATGTAAACGAATGTCACAAAATAATTAACATTTTCAAGTATTTAATTTTAGGGATATTTATTCAAATAAATTAGGTACATATGGAATATAGGCCAGAAATATTATCAGTATTTATGCTTACTACTCGTTAGAGACTCATATCAGCCTAATCTACTATTAATTAGGCAGGCGCTTGCAACAATTCTATTAGCCTTTCATAGCTGTATTTTAAATCAGTCTTGAATCTGCACATTTCAACACCCATCAATTCAGCGCTTTTACAGATTTGTTCAGCTGAACGAGCAGCAGAGTGAATATCGTGTATTTCATGAGAACCAGCAGAACCCGCAATTTTATGCAATAAAGTACCTAATGCATTTATTTCATTTACAGCAAATTTTTTAGACTCAAGTTTTTGCCAACAGGTTTGCAATTGATTTACTTTTTCTGGAAAGCTCGCGATGTACTCTTGCTTTAGATGCAGCAATTTATGCTGAGCTTCCACAGATAGCTTAGCCATGATGACTTAAAATATTATTAATTGCAGTTAATAGTGATGTTGGTTGAATCGGTTTAGATAAAAACTCATCGCAACCTGCTTCTAAAGCTTTGACTTTATCATCAATATTAGATGAGGCTGTCATACCAATAATAGGTGCTTTAAATTTTGAACTTCTTAAACTCTTAACTACCTCAATACCGCTTAGCTTAGGCAACTGCATATCTAACAACACTAAATCTATAGCTTCATTTTCGCACTGCTGAAGCGCCGAATTCCCATTAGTAGCAAAGATGGTTGAATAACCGTACTCATGCAAATAGATTTTTAGTAACTCAATTAAATCTTCATCATCTTCAACTACCAACACGCGTTTTGCTTGATTGTTGGAAATATCGATTTCATTAATAATTGAATCTGTACTTCCAACCTTGGCCTTTAACATCAAAGTAAACACCGAACCTTTACCTAGCTGTGACTTTAACTCTAATTTTCCTTGAAGTTTTTCTGCAAGTTGCGCACTAATACTAAGACCTAGACCAGCACCTTTATTACTACCAGAGTTATATCTGGAATATGCCTGAAATATATTTTTCTGATGTTCAATAGGTATACCAGGCCCAGAATCTGTGACTTTCACAACCAGTTTTTCATCATGCCAATCAAAGCTGACTGTCACGGAACCTTTTTCAGTATATTTAAAGGCATTACCAATTACGTTAATTAAAATTTGTTGTAAACGTATCTGATCAGAATAAATAACTTCAGGTAAAGACTCACTGGTTTCAAGATTAAATGTTAATCCAGCATTTTTCTCATCAGAGCCAAACATTAAACCAATATTGACAATCAGATCATGCAGCAAAAATGGTGCAATATTAACTATTAATTTCTCTGCTTCTAATTGAGCATGCTCTAACACATTATCAATTAGAGATAATAAATATTGTGCATTGCGCTCAATCGCCCTTGCATGCTGGATTACATTAGCATCTAAAGAATCGTTGCATGCTAGCAAATTTGAATAGCCTAAGATTGAAGATATCGGAGTGCGGAACTCATGAGACATACCTGAAATAAAGCGTGATTTAGTTTGATTTGCGATTTCTAACTGTTGCGTTAACTGTTGTAGCTTTTGATATAAAAGCTTAGTTTCATTTGAACTTTGAGTAAGCTGCTGTTCTCGCTGATACTCATCTACCGCTTCAAGCAAAACCACATAACGATTAGAATTAATTTTAATGATGTTAACGCTGCTAACATTGTCGTCATTAAAGTTAACAATGGGCAATGTCACATAAGCCTCGTCTTCTAAGCCCACAAGAAAAGGTAGCTCTTCAACACAACTTTGACCTTTATCAAACTGCGGAAGCTTATAATCACTTAGCTCACCATAGTGTGAAACGAAGTTGTTTTTATCATCAACCGCCACAATAAGCGGTTTCATTTTACGTGCAGTTAATGCATATAAGTTTTCTGCAATCTTCTCGATATGTTCACTCATACAATCAATTTTTGGCCCAATTCAAAAAATGCGGTATCAACATTTTCACCAGACTTAGCACTAGTCTCAAAAAAGGACCAGCCCTTTGTCTTAATCATACTTAATTCTTTATCAGAATATTCCCAATCACTCTTTAAATCACATTTGTTTACTAACATAAAAAATGGAATATCACCAAACTTGTCAGCCATATGTACTTGTAACTTAAATGCCGTTTCAATGGTTTGTGGTCGCGTGCCATCCGCAACTAACAGATACCCTGCTGAACCTCTAAGGTAATTATCATCCAAGGTGGTAAACTTATCTTTACCTGCAATATCCCAGATCATCAATTTTAGAGTTGTTTTCTTATCGACTTTGATTTCTTTTGTGTCTACTTTGACACCAACGGTACTAAGATATTTTTCAGAGAAAATATTTTTTACAAAACGTGTCGTCAGGCTGGTTTTACCAACCGAAAAATCACCAATCATGCAAATTTTTTTATTGATCATCGGCACCGATTAACTTAACTTAAGCAAAATTAACTTTTAGGAGAACATTCAAGAAAGCGCAGTAGCGCATGAAAAACTTGTTAGATACATTAAGAGAGAAAGGCTTTAATCCACATCAGGCTCTAGGCGATATCCATGTTGATACACAGAAGTGAGTTTCCAACCATTCTCTTTAGTAATATTTAATTTGCGCCTTAATCGACTCACATGTGTATCTACAGTACGTGTATTAATATCAGGATTTCTACCCCAAACGCGTTCTAGCAAATATCCTCGCGATAACACCTTCCCCACATTGCGTAATATAAATAACGCTAATTCATATTCTTTCTGAGTTAAGTCAATCTCAACTGCATCACAAACAATTTTACGTTTTTTCAAATCAATCACATAAGGAGGAATATCTAAAATAGTTTCATTTTCATCTGGAGGATTGTTTCTTCTGTGGATGGTATTAATACGTGCCAGCATCTCTGCACGGTTAATGGGTTTAGCCATATAGTCATCCGCACCTGCTTCAAGCGCTTTAACAACGTCCTCTTCTTGATCGCGCTGAGTAATGAAAATCACAGGACAACTCCAATCAAGATTTTCACGTATCCATTGCAATACTTCAAAACCGCTCATATCGGGCACTTCCCAATCAAGCATAATGACATCAAAGCTTTCTGTATTTAACGCACCCACCATTTGTGCACCGGCATAATAGATATAGGGATGGTGGCCAGCATCGGATAACCAAACTTCTATTAGCTTAGCTTGATCAATATCGTCTTCGAGTAGAGCAATTCTCATTTTTCGACCCTAGTTTGAATTGCTACGCAATAGTTGAAAAAAAAATAATTGAATAACTATACTATTAAAATATTTTTGTTATTTGAAATTATAAGTATGTTAATTTTTAAGAAAATATCTTAACTTTATGTTTTACAATTATTAAGAACTATTTCATCTACTTAGATAGAAACTTAATTTACAAATCTAGAGCCATATTTTTGATAACTTCTTCACCAAACCCTGAGGTGCTAACTAGTGTTGCACCCGGCATGAGTCTCTCAAGGTCTTCTTGAACGTCTTTGGAGGTACCTGGACGACGACCTTTTGCAACAAACCCTGCACGTACCCTAGCTAGGTCATAAGTAACTGTTTTTGCAGCAATGGCGCCGGAGATACCTTTATTTACTAAATCTGCAGCTTCAGTCCAGCCCATAAATCGCAACATCATTTCAGCCGATAATATTATTGACCCAGGATTAACTCTATTCTTGCCCGCATGCCCGGGTGCTGTGCCGTGCGTTGCTTCAAAACATGCAACGTCATTTGATATATTCGCACCTGGTGCAATTCCAATACCGCCCACTTGTGCAGCAAGTGCATCTGAAATGTAGTCACCATTTAAATTTAATGTGGCAATAACATCGTAATCTTCAGGTTTTAATAGAATTTGTTGCAAGAAATTATCCGCAATTACATCTTTAATAATAATCTCATTTTCAGTATTTGGATTCTTTATCTTGCACCAAGGACCTTCACCTATAACTTCTGCATTGAATTCCTGCATTGCAAGTTCATATCCCCACTTTCGAAATGCTCCTTCAGTGAATTTCATTATATTGCCTTTGTGCACTAAGGAAACTGAATTTCGATTATTATCTATTGCATATTGTATCGCTTTACGTATTAGTCGCACTGAGCCTTCTTTTGAAACGGGTTTAATACCAATTCCTGAGGTTTCTGGGAAGCGTATTTTTGTTACATCCATCTCTTCACGCAAAAACTTGATGATTTTTTTTGCCTCTTCGCTTTGTGCTTCCCACTCAATACCTGCATAGATGTCTTCCGTATTTTCACGAAAAATTACCATGTCTGTTGTAGCTGAGTCTTTCATCGGTGTAGGCGTACCAGAAAAATATCGAATAGGGCGAACACAAGCAAATAGATCCAGCTCTTGCCGAATGGCTACATTTAATGAACGCATTCCTTCACCTACAGGTGTTGCAAGTGGTCCTTTTATGGAAACAACATATTTTTTCATCACTTCAAGTGTTTCATTAGGCAGGAACTCGTGCTCACCATATAAACGAGCAGCTTTTTCACCTGCATAAATCTCCATCCAGCTGATACGGCGTTTATCTTTGTAGGCTTTCTTAACTGCAGCTGTGACAATGCGACGCATCACTGGAGTAACATCTAACCCTATTCCATCTCCCTCAATAAAAGGAATGATAGGAACATCAGGCACATCTAGAGATTTATCCTGATTGAGTTTTATAGCTTTTCCCTCTGCGGGAACGTTGACATGCTCGTAGGGCTGATGCGCCATGAATGAACCTCAATTATTTTTTATGGATTACGCTTAATTATAGTTTATATATAAAAAACATGCTTTAGGAACAAGTTCTTTTAAACTATAGACACAAAAAAACCCGATATGTGAAGAACATACCGGGTTTTACTAGGTTTGATTTTAATTATTTTTCGTCAAATTGCTCTTCTTCAGTAGAACCAGTTAATGCTGTTACAGAAGACGAACCACCTTGAATAACGGTGGTTACATCATCAAAGTAACCAGCGCCCACTTCTTGCTGGTGAGATACAAATGTATAGCCACGCTCGCGACCTTCAAATTCAGGTTCTTGAACCATTTCAACATAGTGCTTCATACCTTCGCCTCGAGCATAGTTATATGCCAAGTCGAACGTACGGTACCAGTTCAGGTGGATACCCGCTAAGGTAATGAACTGGAACTTATAACCTAAACCAGACAACTCTTCCTGGAAACTAGCAATTTGTGAGTCACTTAAGTTCTTCTTCCAGTTGAAAGATGGCGAACAGTTGTACGACATCAACTGACCAGGAACAGCAGCTTGTACCGCTTGTGCGAATTCACGTGCAAAGCCAATATCTGGTTTACCTGTTTCACACCAAACCAGATCAGCGTAAGGTGCGTAAGCTATACCTCGGCTAATCGATTGTTCCAAACCATTCTTGACACGATAAAAACCTTCTTGAGTACGTTCGCCTGTAAGGAATGGTTTATCATTGTCATCAAAATCACTGGTTATTAAGTTAGCAGCTTCAGCATCAGTACGAGCTAACACAATCGTTGGCACACCCATTACGTCCGCAGCTAAACGTGCTGCACCTAATTTTTGACATGCTTCTTGAGTAGGCACAAGAACTTTACCACCCATGTGGCCACACTTCTTAACCGCAGCAAGTTGATCTTCAAAGTGAGCGCCCGCAGCACCGTTAGCAATCATATTCTTCATCAATTCGTATGCGTTTAATACTCCACCAAAACCGGCTTCTGCATCCGCAACAATAGGCAAGAAATAATCAATAGCATCATCTTCTGACATTTTTCCATCAGCAATGTTTTTCCATTGGATTTGGTCAGCACGCTGAAACGTATTATTGATACGGCGAACCATAGTTGGAACAGAATCGTATGCGTATAGAGATTGATCCGGATACATAGTTTCTGAAGAGTTACCGTCTGCAGCAACCTGCCAACCAGAAAGATAAACCGCTTCTAAACCCGCTTTAGCTTGTTGCATTGCCTGACCAGCAGTAATCGCACCAAAAGCATTCACATAACCTTTTTTAGCGCCACCATTCACTTTTTCCCAAAGTTTCTCAGCACCTCTTCGTGCAAGGGTATATTCAGGCTGCACACTGCCGCGTAAACGCACAACATCTTCAGCACTGTAATCACGTTTAACGTTTGCCCAACGTGGGTTACTTGACCAGTCTTTTTCTAATTCTTTTATTTGTTCTGCTCTGCTCTTACTCACTATCTACTCCTTAAATAACCCCTGATTGAATATATATTTCCAGACCCCTGAATCGTGCCCAAGTAATTATGGGGCATGTATATTAACAGATACTAATTTAGAGTTACTATAAAAATTGGGATATCGGTCATGCAAGTCGTGAATAGGTAAATAAGTTAGATAGTTCAGCAGGCGAAAAACACTACTTCGCTATCTACCATGGGGTATATTTAGACCCGCCTTTACAGATTAAATCTGATATCGAAAGTAATCACTAAATAAGGATGCAAAGCAATGACATTTAAAACCGCTGATCTATGCGATGACCACGAAGGTAAAATCTCAGTTGCAGAACCGTTATTTGCGGATTTCGGAGGCAACATTTGCTTTAGTGGAAAAATTTTTACCATAAAATGCTTTGAAGATAATTCCTTAGTACGTGTAGCACTTAATGCTCCTGGCGAAGGTCGCGTATTAGTTATTGATGGTGGCGGCTCTATTCGCAGAGCGCTTGTAGGTGATTTACTTGCGCAAGCAGGAGCTGACAATAACTGGTCTGGAATTGTTGTGAATGGATGCATTCGCGATTCAGGTGTGATCGCAACCATTAAGATCGGTTGCAAAGCGCTAGGCACGTTACCCATGAAAACAGATAAAAAAGGCATAGGTGAGCAAGACCTTACCGTACATTTTGCAGATGTAGATTTTGTGCCAGGACATTATCTCTATGCAGACGAAGACGGCATCGTCGTTAGTGCTCATAATTTATTAAGCTAATGAATTAAATTTCATGGATCCAATTCTTGTTGAGTATGATGCAGGCATCACCTGCGTAGATGCTATGTATGTGCAGCCTGGACATGCATGTTGTTACTTAATGGTTGAAAATGGCCGTGCAGCTTTTATCGATACCGGCACAGGACATTCTGTCCCATACTTATTAGAAACTATTAAATTAAAAAACCTAAATGTTGAAGATGTCGATTATGTAATACCTACTCACGTTCATCTTGATCATGCTGGAGGTGCAGGCTTGCTAATGAGCAAACTTCCCAACGCAAAGCTAGTGATTCATCCTCGCGGCGCACCACATATGATTGATCCCGAAAAGTTAGTAGCCGGTACAATCGCGGTGTATGGGGAAGAAAAATTTAAACAATATTATGGCGAGATTATTCCAATCGAAGAACAACGAGTTACCGTTGCAGAAGACGAACATGAAATTCAGCTCGCCAACCGCACACTAAAATTTTTAGACGCACCGGGCCATGCACGCCACCACTTTTGTGTGTATGACAAAACCAGCAATGGCTTTTTCACCGGTGATACTTTCGGATTATCTTATAAAGAGTTAGATAACGAAGATGGTGCGTTTATTTTACCTACGACAACCCCCGTACAATTTGAACCAGATGCCTGGCAGAATACTCTCACTCGCATGTTAGATTATCAGCCTAAAAATATGTACCTGACACACTTCGGCTGTGTTACAGAAATCGACAGATTAACTGCACAACTTCGCGAAGGTATTGACGAATATGCCAACATCGCAAAAAGCTGTATGAATAGTGAAAATCGAGAACAAAAGATTAAGGAAAAAATAACTGAGAATCTAAAAACGAAACTACGAGAACGTTACCCAGAAAACGAAGTGGTTACATTTATTGAGTTATTTAAATCAGATATTGATCTAAATGCAGCTGGGTTAGAAGTATGGGTAAAGCGACTAGATAAAGTAGCTTAGCTCTTTAAAACCTGAGCTTAGATAATATAATAATTCTTTAGAGAGGGAGAGAAAAACAGTAGTTATTAATTCCCTACTACACCATACAAGGTCGACGGCGGTGATAATACTTCACCCCATCAAACGAAACTTTATCCTTACCTCCACCCATGTACATCTCTGCCACATCGGATGATTCTAATAGATCTTTAGCTAAACCTTTTTTAATCACACGGCCATTTTCGATCATATAGCCGATCGATGCATAACGTAATGCAACCATTGCGTTTTGCTCTGACACTAAAAAGCTAACGCCTTCTTCTTCATTAAGTCGTTTAACAATCTCAAATATTTGTTCAATAAATTGTGGTGCGAGACCCATCGAAGGCTCATCTAATAGAATTAGACTTGGCTTGGACATTAACGCTCTTCCGACAGCAATCATTTGCTGCTCACCACCAGAACATAAACCGCCTGGGTTCTTACGGCGTTCTTTGATTCGTGGGAATAATTCATATACATGATCAATACCGCGCCTCATTTCTTCTTTACTCATGTTTTGAATAAATGACCCAGTCATCAAATTCTCTTCTACACTTAAGTGAGAAAAAATATGTCTACCTTCTAATACTTGCACAACACCTTTTTTAACCATTTCATAAGCATTGTATTGCGAAATATCTTCGCCATTTAATTCAATGATACCTTTAGTTACTTCACCACGTTCCGCTTCAAGTAAACGTGAACACGCTTTCAGAGTAGTAGATTTACCTGCACCGTTAGCACCAAGTAAAGAAACAATGTCACCTTTATTTACATTAAGGGTTACACCGCGGAGAGCAAGAATAACCCCCCCATATAGTGCTTCAATATTATTAATTGAAAGTAATGGTGTTTCGCTCATAATTAATTTCCTAAAATCTTATATACCAAAAGCGTAGTAAAGAAACTCTGATTTATTATTCCTAAATTCTCTTTAGGCTATTTAACAAATCACAACTTCCTCAAACCTCGTTACTTTTTTCTCTTTTCTTCTTCAACTAACCGGCCAACTAATATGTTGGCCGGTTGAGAAGAAATTAATGACTTAATCTATTAAGTAAAACTATTACTTAAAGGTCAAAATCATCATCATTATTGTCAGCAGAACAAGGACGTGCTGCAATCTTGTTGTCGGCTGCATATTGCTCTGCACCGGCATCAATGATCGCTTGTGATAGAGGTA
>JABDMD010000187.1 GCA_013001685.1 Gammaproteobacteria bacterium
AGTTTGCAGATAATATAGGTAACCAGTCACTTGTATCGTAATTAAAACCGCGGATACTATCGTTTCCATCAACATCATAGGGAAACAAGACAAAATCATTTGATGTTGCAATGGCTGCTGGCGTTATATCTTGCACAGGAACTCCTGCACCACGACTTAAACACCCGTTAAAGCCCGCCATGCGCAGATCATTGATCATTTGATCAACTACAAATCTTCCATTCTCTTGTAAACGCGACAGAGAGTTTTCAAGTCGATAAGTGCCTTTATTACTAGCAAAGATTTGTATGGCTGCGGCGGACACGACTAAGCCAAGCACTAAAGCAACTAATAGCTCAACTAGTGAAAAACCCATTTGATTTGATTTCTGATTCATTTTTATACATCAGTCCTAAATGTAAAAGTTTGAAGTGTGGTGCTCCCACCTGATGCTTGCCCGCCTTCGCGTGCAATGTTCCATTGCACCAAAACCGTACAAGCACCAGCAGCCGTGCAATTTATAGATCCATCACCACTTGGTAATAAAGCGGCAGTATTTGCTAACCAATCATTTACATCTAGATCCGCCAAGGTTGTTCCAGTTTTATTGCCATCAGTTATAAGTTGGTTATACGAACCATTAATCGCTTGAGGTCTATTTGCTCGCAACCGATCTACCATGTCATATGCAAGAATTGTCGCTTGCGATTTATGATACGCACCATGGTTTGCCTTTAAAGATGTTGCATGTAACGCAGCTAATCCAAGTAAGCCAATAGACAAAATAAGCACAGCAATAAGTACTTCAAGTAGAGAAAATCCTTCTGCATGCTTTTTATTAATTTGTTTTTTAAATAACATCATGTCGAAAGAACTTATGTGCAAACAGCAGTAGCTGAACTAGATTGTCCAGATAACGTAATAGTGATGACTCTTACATCATTATCACCTGTAGGACAGTCGTTTGGCGTTAGTGTCAATGTAATATTTCCAACTGCCGATAAACTTCCATCTGATTGATAGGTTATGGTAGCGGCTGAGCTGGCTAATGATGCGTTCGTTATACCTTCAAAAAATTGTATGTCTGTGCCATTAACTCTAACTTTCCAACCACCAGACCAATTTGTTCCTGCTGTAATTGGTTGAACTATTACATTTTGATTCTGATTAATTGTTTGTCCGCGCGCATAGTTAAGCGAAGATAGAATTGAATTTGTCTGTGACGCAAGTCGATTTTGTTTCAAAACTGAACTGAATGATGGCACTGCAATTGTAAGCATTACGCCTAGCAATGAAACAGCTATCATCAACTCAATGATGGTGAATCCACGATGTATTTGTATGTTCATCAATCTAAATTTAATCCTATTCGGAGAGGATTGAGCCTCTCTCATCCAACAATAAAAATAACTTTACATTGATATACAAGGATTTTTCGCGAGTGAGTTGTAACTCGCTTTGATTGTCTGATGAGCGGAAGTTCTTGATTTAAAAACGTGATCGAGGTTTATTGCGATAAAATAACGCATCAATTTTCACCGATGGGTGGTAAAAAAAATAATACACAACTAAGTTTTAGCTCTTACACCAAAAAAATATTTTTTATACAAATAATTTTTGGAAACTTTTTTATATGTGCACATAAAACTGTAGATAGCGTGCAAAGAAATCCAGATCAATGTACTTTTTCGAAACTTACTAGCTACAAAAGGTAGAAAAAAACAGACTTAAAGAAAATTATTTAAATAATTATCTGAATCGTATTTGAACTTATTGAATTGGTATTGATTACTTATCTTTTCAAAGATAAAGGTGTGATTTCTGTAGATAGGCGGTTAAAGAACTATTGCTTTTGAATTGATGAATTCTATCAATTACGAAAAGTACAAAAAAGTTACTTAGATCAAATTTTACCAACATTGAGCTAGTGTTAAAGTTCCTGTTTCTGCTTTATTACCCCTACTATCAATAGATAATGTTCCGCAACCATCTGCAGTTTGTGGGCCACCCGCGGTGGGTGTAGCTGACAAGCTTATACACTGTGTTAGTGCAATGGGCCCAGCACATTGCGCTGCAGTGATTCCATAAAATCCTTCATCGGATGGAACTGTAGCAACTGCATAACCTAAACCTGTCAACGTTGTAATATAAGTATTATTGGCACTGTAAAACCGTTCTTGCGCTTCCAGCACCTCTAACAATTTAGTTTTGCCATCAGTACGACGGGTGCGATCCACTTGATCTTTATATAAAGGATAGCCAATCGAGGCAAGGATCCCAACGATGGCAACAACGATCATTAACTCGATTAAGTTAAAGCCATTATACTTAGATGCTCTATTCATACTTAATTACTAAACCTTTTTATTCGTAATCTCTTACCATGGCGCTGTAGTGCTTTAACTATCCAGCAGCAAAAGTTGAAGAGCACATAATTAAAATAGCAGTAGCGATCAATACTCTAAACATATTCTTGCTACTTACATTTAGTTCCTTAACATAATAGATCAACGCCCGAGCTCTCGCCAAGTTTGACGCCCGAGTGCATCCGGTCCGCAGTTATTAGCTGTAGCTTCAATCATGCCCATGGAACCACTCGCATATTTCACCATGATGCCGTTAATACATTCACCAGTACCAGGTTTACGAATGATACCGACGGTTGGAATAATACCGACTTTAGATTTCTTACCACTCGGTGGTAATTTGTCATCACTATCTACATCACCATCACCATCGACATCAAACAAAACATTGATCCAGTCGCTGGTATCAAAAACACCATCGTTATTGATATCAAATATTTCGAAATCAATGCGCGAACCATCCGCAGGATCAAGTTCCATCAACCAACCTGTACCATCAGCCAAACATGGGTTACTGGATGGAATTAAGGTAGTGAAAATGATGCGATCATTTCTAAGCACCGCATTACTTACCTGCCGTTCACCATAGTTATTACTGTTAGTTGCAGTTCCGCTACTATTTAGCTGTAAATTTACCAAGTCCATATACCAGCCTAAATGTGTAGTAGGTGGTGAACCTGAGGGTGTCCCGGTGGCGCTATGCCAAAGAATTTGATTATCTGAAGCTGCACGCAATTCAAATCCACCTGAAGTTACTTCTTGGAGGATTTGTTGTTGCAACATATGTGTTCGATCGAATGCAGTTAAGGTTGAAAGATTTTTATCCCAAACTCCATAGAAACTTTGTGTGGTTTGACCTACTTGGGTGTTGTCACTGGTTTCAATAAATTTACCGGTACCAAAGTACACTACAACTCCTTGATTAAGTCCTAATGGATGAATTCCTACTTGTGGAGTGGTGGTGATAGATTGTGCATTGCCACCTGCATCGCGTGCAACGAACAAAGGTTGTGGATTTAATGAGCCATCAAGATAAGCAGAATCCCAATTGCTTACACTAGTATCAGTAACATCAAATTTCCATAAGTTTCCATACAAATCTCCGGCATAAATATAGTCGGCGATAAAGTCACCGTCCTTATCAATCACCGCTGGAGAGGCCAGGCCGTTTGGACGTGCCAAACCTGTAGGATCATCTGCAGTACCTTTACCGGTGTCGAGTTTTTTAATTAGTGCACCTGTTTCTAAGTCCACAATGTATAGCACTGCATTACCCGTTGCACTAATCGAACTATCCGTTTCGGTATTGTTTTAACCGTTACCAAATACACCAGCCCATTTACCATTGTGCATGCGCACCACATTAACCATTCCAAAGGTTCGTCCTAAATCGGCATCATCCGCGTCGGTAAATTCCCATAACACACTATTGGTGATTCCGGATTCAGCACCACCACCAGAACTGGGCGGCACACTGACATCAAGTGCATATATACCTTGTCCACCCGAGCCTAGGCTACCTGCTAACACACTGCGCCAACCTAAGCTTGAGCCAAGATACGCATCAACCACGTTAACCGGGCCGTCTACATAAAAACGATGATTATAATTTGAATCTGTCAGCTGGTTTAGATTGGCAAATGTTTTACTCGGAACATAGGCAAACGTTTCAGTGCCATCACTGCTACGAAAACCATGCAGCATGCCGTCATTTGCACCTACATATACCATCGACGTACGATTCTTGTAAGTAGTGTTATTTTTAAATGCAGAATACGCTGCAGAATTTTCTGGTGCAGATGCTCCCCACATATCTGGGTACGGCATATTTGGGGCACCAACAAAAACTGGCGCAGAGCTAATGATGTCACCTAGCACACTGCTACGCGTACGAAAATTTACATTACTGGTATCGCCACGCAAATAATTCAAGCGTGCGGCACCTTGCCCGTCTGCCGTGCCAGTGCTTGGATCAGCATCCAAAGCCGAACTCTGACTAACGTCTAGCTCGCTGCTGCTTGGTGAGCTAGGGTTACTCGGCCAACGAAATGGAATACCAATACCTGTTGAAGGTTTATAAGTAATAATTTTTCGACCGGTATCAAAATTTTGTCCATTGATTACGGTACCTGCATCCCATACTTGTGTGCCTAATGTTCCATCTAGGTTAATTGTAAAAGCAAGCAATTGACCCGTCCACTCGCCACTATCAAATCTTGCTTGATACAGTTGTGAGTTGCAGCTGATGGTGCCGGAATTTAACGCCACCGCAGCCGCCGAGCTAATACCACTATCTATAGACTGCAAGATATTGCTA
>JABDMD010000003.1 GCA_013001685.1 Gammaproteobacteria bacterium
GCAATACGCGCATTAATAAGTTTAGGCAATGATTTAGTTAATAAAACCAGTCGTAAAAGTTTGCGCATACTTGGTTCAGTAGGTGAACCCATTAACCCAGAAGCATGGGAATGGTATTACCACGTTGTGGGGGATGGTCGTTGTCCGATTGTAGATACTTGGTGGCAGACTGAAACCGGTGGACATATGATCACACCGTTGCCCGGTGCAACGAATTTAAAACCAGGTTCGGCAAGTAAACCATTTTTTGGTATTCAACCTGCGATTGTGGATGAGAACGGAAAAGAACTTGAGGGCGAGTGTCAGGGCAACTTAGTCATGAAACATCCATGGCCAGGACAAATGCGTTCAGTATATGGAGATCATAAGCGTTTTATAGAAACGTATTTTTCACAATACCCAGGAATGTATTTTAGTGGTGATGGCTGCAAGCGTGATGCAGATGGTTATTATTGGATAACAGGACGTGTAGACGACGTACTAAATATTTCAGGCCACCGCTTAGGTACAGCAGAAGTAGAAAGTGCCTTAGTGTTGCATGCAAAAGTTGCCGAAGCCGCGGTAGTTGGTTATCCGCATGATATTAAAGGGCAAGGTATTTATGCATACGTGACACCTATGTCTGGAATAGAAACGAGTGAAGAACTAAAAGAAGAGTTAGTACAACTGGTACGCAAAGAAATAGGTCCGTTTGCAAAGCCAGATATTATTCAATGGGCGCCAGGATTACCTAAAACTCGTTCAGGGAAAATCATGCGACGAATTTTAAGAAAAGTCGCTGAGAATGAGATCGATAATTTGGGCGATACTTCGACCTTGGCTGATCCTTCGGTAGTGGATGATATTATTGCAAATCGAGCAAATCTCTAATCAAAAGTGAGTGTCTTAAATCTAGATAAATCAGAGAGTTGCATAACCGTTCACTGAACTATTGACCATTTGTCGTCTTAAATCTACCGTTTGGCTTTAACTGTGAAACTCAAATAGTTTTCTCTGATATTTCTATAGTATCCATTGGAGTTGGAGGTTTCAGAGTCATGCAATTAATCGACTCGATTTTATCTATTGCGAATTTAAAATTTGGCATTGCGACTATTGCATTTCTATTGATAGTGCTTTGGAGTATGAAAGTTATACGAAAAATTCGTGAAAACATTTTGCGAGCAAGAATATTTAAAGAAGAACTAAAACGAATTGAAAATCTTCGTGAGAATTATAAACAAGATATCACTACATTTTTAAATTTTTATCGTGCTGATATTTCAACAAAATTAGCAGAAAGCAAAGCAGAGAATGGCTTATTCATATTTTGGAGTGGCGCAGAAGATGTGTATAAGAAATTCGAGAGCGATACTTCGCAGATCAATAAACTTCCTAGTCAAGAAGAACGAATTGCAATTCGAAGTTTTTATACTGAAGCGAAAGCATTTTTAGATGGAATTCTATATAACAACTATTTGTTAAAGAAATATCAATATCTACACTGTAAAGTTAAAACCACAACTGCAACTTCAAGGGAAGTAATAGAGGTGAATGATGTTACCGAACAGATGTCTACTTTAGGAACGCAGCTGCAACAACAACATCATGAGTTATTGAATAGTTTGCAGAGTGCTAGAGCCTACTTCTAGTATAGTTATTGCTTATTTAAAGTTCTCTCGTTTTTTGCGAGCTTCTCGAATCTGTTCTCTTTTTGCTTCAACCCTTGCTTTAGAGTTGCTATCAATTCCAGATGCGCGAAGAGATAACTGTATTTGCTCCATCGCAGTACCATATTGCCCATGTGCTGCATAATAATCACTTAAAGATTCGTGGCTGAGCCATGGCAAATTAGCTTTACTTGCTGCTTTGGCTTTTAATTTATCAAATGCAGGATTTTTAAGGCGCGAATTATATAAGCGATCAAGCTTTTGTAGAGCAAGTTGAGCGTTTCCGTTTTCTGTCAATGAAGTAGCTAAATAATAAATTACCGATGGATTGCTTGGGTAAATCTGTTCTAATGATTTCAATGATTCTTCAGCTTTTGTATATTGACCATCAACAATTTGTATCTGAGCTTTTGCTAATTTAATAGTAAGTTCATTGTCAGCATTTAATGGAATTAATTTTAATTGCTGCAAGGCTTGTTGATTTTTTCCTGAGCGACTTAATGCGAGAGCATAGGTATAGATTTCAGTATCGCTTAGGCTTTTAGGTGTTTTGATTTTCTTTCTGAAATAGTCAACTAATTGACTTGGTTTGGTAGTGAATGCAATCGATCGTGCTTTGGCATAGTCGAAATGGATTGTATTCGTGGTGAACGTTCCTTTGTATTGATTAGCACGTGTTTTTGATTCGCTTATACGGCTTAATGTTAGTGGGTGGGAGCTTAAGAATTCAGGAATTTGTCCGCGGTTTAATTGCGTGTGCTTATTTAATTTCTCAAAAAACGCAGGCATGCCTTGAGGATCGATATTTGCATTGACTAAAAATTGCATGCCTACACGATCTGCTTCTTGCTCAAAACTCCGTGAGTAAGCAAGTTGCCTTTCTTGTAATGCAGATTGGGTTGTTATGATGGCAGCTTGTCCTAGCTCGCCACCACCATATGCTGCGGCAAGTATTGAACCTAATAAAGTGAGAGCAGAAACTACACTAAATGATTTTGCATTTGCGAATTTACGTGCAATATGACGTTGTGTTACATGAGCAATTTCATGTGCAAACACACTGGCTACTTCGCTTTCATTTTCGCTTAGGGCTAGAAGGCCGCTATTTATAGCAACAATACCGCCTGGTAAAGCAAAAGCGTTCACATCGGGGTTCTGTACTAATACGAATGTGAATGGGAAATTAGAATTTAAACCTGACGAAGTAATCCTTGTACCTAAAGAATGTATATATTGGCTTAATTCAGGATCATTTGAGACAGGTAGATAGGCGCGCACTTGTGAAATAAGAATTTGTCCAAGCTCAATTTCTTTAGAAATGCTTAGTCCTTCACTTGCTGGGCCACCAATATCAGGTAAATTATATTCAGCTATCGATATGTGTGAGGCTAGAATTAGAATTAAGCTAATTACTGCATAGCTCATCCGCTGAAAATGTATATTTACTCGAATTGACCGCATAGGTATGTTATTCATATATAAGTATGACCGGCTATTGAGTAAATTGTTTACATTATTGTAGCGACTCACTAAATTAAAAGCTGGTTAATCTATAACCATATATTAGTCAGGGTTATATATTCGGCAGCACACTATATATTAAAATATTATGATATTGTAATACAATATTGTGGCTTTGGGCTGAGACGCCTATAAGCTAATATTGTGAATGAATTTTCAAGGAGTTTTTAAATGGCTGAGTTTGATCAAGAGTTAGATGCATGTGGTTTGAATTGCCCACTTCCTATTTTACGGGCAAAAAAAGCATTGTCTGGTATGGATTCTGGCAAAGTATTACATATTATTGCTACTGATCCTGGAGCTGTTAAGGACTTTGAAGCATTTTCAAAGCAAACTGGAAACGAGCTTTTAGATTCTAAAGAAGATGATGGAAAGTTTTATTTCCATATTAAGAAGAAGTAATAAAATAACTATAAAATATTTATTAAGATAGTTGTGACAGTCTATGTCACAGCTTAAACAGTCTTAGTTACTCGCTTTGTTATTTATTGATCAATATGCTCTAGCCGATAAGGCTGGAGCATATTTTTTTATTGCGAATAAAATACAAACAACTACAACTTAATGCGACATATTATTTCGATTTTGTTAGAAAACGAAGCTGGAGCTCTGTCTAGAGTCTCTGGATTATTTTCTGCACGTGGTTATAACATTGAGTCATTGACTGTTGCGCCAACAGATGATTCTACAGTTTCGCGTATCACTGTGGTAACAGAAGGTAGTGATGAAGTCATTTTGCAAATTGTGAATCAACTAAATAAATTGGTTGACGTAGTAAAAGTACTTGATTTGACTGCCGATGAGCATATTGAACGTGAAGTACTGTTGTTAAAGTTACATGATAATGGTGCATCGAAAGCTGTTATTGAAACGTTAACGAATGATTATAAGGGTCGCGTAGTAAGCGATTCAAAAGACGCAATTGTTGTTGAAATTACTGGCGTAGGCGAAAAACTAGATCGTGCTATTCAATTAGTACCATCAGAAATTGTATTTGAACTTGTGCGTTCAGGTGCGCTTGGTATTGCTGCAGGAAAACAAATTTTAAAATTAGAGTCTATGTAAATAAATTGCATAGGCTTTTCAAAGCTTAGTAATTGGAGAATAAGCATGAATATTTATTATGATAAAGACGCAGATCTTTCAGTAATCAAAGGTAAGCAAGTTGCCATTATTGGCTATGGTTCACAAGGCCATGCACATGCAAATAATCTACAAGATTCAGGTGTAAAAGTAGTAGTGGGTTTACGTGAAGGGTCATCTTCTTATACTAAAGCTAAAAATGCTGGTATTACAGCACAATCTATTGAAGAAGCCGTGAGCTCTTCAGATATCATCATGGTATTAGCACCTGATGAGCATCAAGCTAAGCTTTATAAGGATTCTATTGAACCAAATATTAAACACGGTGCCACGCTAGCATTTGCACATGGATTTAATATTCATTTCAAAGGCATAGCACCACGCGAAGATCTAGATGTAATTATGATCGCACCAAAAGGCCCAGGTCACTTGGTTCGTTCTACTTATACGCAAGGTGGCGGTGTTCCAACTTTGATTGCAGTTTTCCAAGATCCGTCAGGCAAGGCTAAAAAAACTGCTATTTCATATGCTTCAGCCAATGGCGGTGGTCGTGCGGGAATTATCGAAACTACTTTCAAAGAAGAAACTGAAACAGATTTATTCGGTGAGCAAGCAGTGCTTTGCGGTGGTGCTACAGCATTAGTACAAGCAGGTTTTGAAACATTAACCGAAGCAGGTTATGCGCCAGAAATGGCCTACTTTGAATGCTTGCATGAGTTAAAGCTTATCGTAGATTTAATGTATGAAGGTGGTATCGCTAATATGCGTTACTCGATTTCTAATACTGCAGAATATGGTGATCTCACACGTGGCCCGCGTATCGTTACCAGTGAAACTAAAGCAGAGATGAAGAAAATTTTATCTGAGATTCAAGCGGGCGAATTCGCAAAAGAATTTATTAATGAATTCGACACAGGTGCGAAAAATATGCAGTCTCTGCGTAAAAAAGGCCAAGATCATCCTATTGAAGATGTGGGGGCAAAGTTGCGAGGTATGATGCCTTGGATCAGTGCAAATAAAATTGTAGATCAAACCAAAAACTAACCTTGTAAATAACATGGCTGACGTTGCCATGAAATCTAATTATGATTCCAATTGCTAGAGAAGTACGCGGACTTTTAATAGCAATTGGTGTCATTCTTGCGCTAATTCAATATCGGTATGGACCAAGCTTGATGTGGTTAGCTTGGCTAGTCTATATCGTAATTTTATTTCTATTCAGAGACTTTAGTCGCGTTGTTCCTTCTCAACCTTTAGCTATTGTTAGTCCTTTAGATGGGAAAGTCATAAATATAGAAGAAGCGTATGACCCTTATCTTAAAAGGGTGTCGCAATGCATCCATCTAAAACAGCGTGCTCTAGGTGAATATAATATACACAGTCCATGTGAGGGCAAGGTGGAAAATTTATGGGTGATTTCACCAACAGAACCTGTCTATTCACAACTCGCGTTACTGATTCAAACTGATGAAGAAGATGATGTGGTGATAGCGGCAAATTTGCAGTCAATTTTTCGGCACGCCACATGTTCTATGAGTGTGGGCGAAAAGTTAGGGCAGGGCCAACGCTGTGGTTTTATGGCGTTTTCTTGTCAAATCGTCTTATACCTTCCTACTTCTGCCCATATAACCATAAAGGCAGGACAATCGGTTCGCGCTGGCAGTGATAAATTGGCAGAATTCGTACATTAGAATGGAATTAATTCCGCATTATGAGTGATTTGAAACAAAAGCCGCGTAAAGGTATTTACTTATTACCTAACTTGCTTACTACAGGAGCATTATTTGCGGGCTTTTACGCCATAATCGCGTCAACTGCAGATCGCTTTGAGCATGCTGCCATAGCGATTGTTGTTGCCATGTTGTTGGATGGGTTTGATGGGCGTGTTGCTCGTATGACACAAACCAGTACTGAGTTTGGTTCTCAATATGACAGTCTTTCTGACATGGTTTCATTTGGAGTGGCGCCAGCGTTAGTGATGTACTTTTGGGCACTGATTCATTTTCAAGGTTACCCAGTAATGTCAAAGTTGGGATGGTTAGCTGCATTCTTTTATACCGCAGCAGCAGCTTTGCGCTTAGCAAGATTTAACACTCGCATTGGTGAAGATAATAAAAGATATTTTCAGGGCTTACCGAGTCCAGCCGCGGCAGCTGCAATGGTTGGGTTTATATGGGTTTGTCATGACCTAGAATTGTCACGCGCTGATTTTGCCATACCAGCGTTAATCGTTACTATTTTGTTAGGTGCGGCAATGGTGAGCAACTTTAGTTACTATAGTTTTAAAGATATTAGTCCGAGTGAACGCGTACCGTTTTATGTACTGTTGGCTATTGTTGCTGGCTTCATTCTGGCGTCTATCGATATTCCAAAAATGTTTTTTGCATTATTTACGGTGTACGCATTGTCTGGACCTGTAACTCATATTTTGCGTTTAAAACGTAAGCGCCAGCAGCGTTCGCAAGCAGAAGAGAAGGGTCGAGACATAAGTGAAAACGGTCAGAATGGTACTTAAAATAAGATGAATGTCCAACTAAATCATACCGCTGATAATTTATAGGTAGAAATTATTCCTACATAAAGTTATATTTGAACTTATGTATCACACATCTTTACAGAATATGCACATAAACTACGAGGCTGCTTTTGGCACTTCGGTTTATTCAGCTGCGCTTCTTTCTTTATTTCAACTGCCGCAGTAGCGGCTATTCTATGCCTGGCGAGGTTGTACGCGTAATCAACAAGCCTTCTCATATCTACTCAGTAGAATTCAACTCTTAGATCTTTATGACAAAGTTTTCCGATAAAGATTTTATACAGCATATTCTATAGAATTCTATAAATGCTGAGAGCGGATGGATGAGATAGTGTTTTCTATTAACACTAGAAATTAATGTGTTTTATTTAGGAGCAGTGCGGTGGCAAGCAAAGAAAAATTAATTATTTTCGATACGACCTTGCGTGACGGAGAGCAAAGTCCTGGTGCGTCTATGACGCGTGATGAAAAAGTAAGAATAGCCAAATCATTAGAACGTATGAAAGTCGATATCATTGAGGCAGGTTTCCCAATGGCTAGCATTGGTGACTTTGAGTCTGTTCAAGCAGTAGCAACAGCTGTAGAAGATAGCACTGTGTGTGGTTTAGCACGTGCTTTAGACAAAGATATAGACCGTGCCGGAGAAGCGCTTAAGCCCGCAAAGTCAGCAAGAATTCACACCTTTATTGCAACATCACCGATACATATGAAAAGTAAGTTGCGTATGACGGAAGATCAAGTGGTTGAGCAGGCCATTGCTGCAGTGAAACGTGCAAAGGGGTTTACTGATAATGTTGAATTTTCACCTGAAGACGCAGGTCGTTCCGAATTTGATTTCTTATGTAGAGTGATTGAAGCGGTAATCAAAGCGGGTGCGCGAACTATTAATATTCCTGACACAGTCGGTTATAACATTCCACATCAGTTTGGCAGTTTGGTGGGGCGTTTAATTGAAAATATTCCAAATTCTGATAAAGCTATATTTTCTGTTCATTGTCATAACGACTTAGGCTTAGCGGTTGCCAATTCCTTGTCCGCAGTGTTGCATGGTGCAAGACAAGTAGAGTGTACGATTAACGGCTTAGGTGAAAGAGCGGGTAATGCTTCATTAGAAGAAGTGGTAATGGCTGTACAAACGCGCCAAGACGTGTTCGATTGTGAAACCGGTCTTGATACCACACAAATTGTTCCCACTTCGCGAATGGTATCAACGATTACAGGTTTTCCAGTGCAACCTAATAAAGCTATTGTAGGTGCAAATGCTTTTGCACACGAATCTGGTATTCATCAAGACGGTGTTCTTAAAGCGCGTGAAACTTATGAGATCATGCGTGCAGAAGACGTTGGTTGGGCAGCCAATAAAATCGTATTAGGCAAACATTCGGGCCGTAATGCTTTTAGAACTCGTTTAGATGAATTGGGTGTAATTTTTGATAGTGAAGAAGATTTAAATAAAGCCTTTGCTAACTTTAAAGATCTAGCCGATCGAAAACATGAAATCTTTGATGAAGATTTGCATGCTTTGGTTTCAGAAACCGCGTATGAAAATAACGAATATTGTAAGTTGGTAGCGTTAACTGCACATTCTGAATCGGGCAAAACACCGCATGCAGAAATCACTTTATCCGTAGATGGAAAAGAAAAAACGTCATCTTCAAGTGGCGGCGGTCCAGTTGATGCAACGTTTTGCGCAATAGAAGATATTGTTGCTAGCAAAGCACAATTACAACTTTATTCAGTAAATAATATCACTACAGGAACTGATTCGCAGGGTGAAGTAACTGTGCGTTTGCAAAAAGCTGGAAGAATTGTAAACGGCCATGGTTCAGATACAGATATTGTCATGGCTTCTGCAAAAGCCTATTTACATGCTTTAAACAAACTTGTAGTTCCTGAAGAACGAAAGCACCCACAGCATTATGTTTAAAGTGATAAAGTTATGAATGAAGAGAAGCGTCTGTATTACCTTGATCAAATGGGCATACAGGCGTGGGTTCCTCAAACTAATATAGGTACACCTCAAGTCGTTGAAGAAGTCATAGCAGAAGGTGTAATTGAAAAAGAATTAAATTTCGAGCAAACCTCTCAGCAGAAAATAACTTCTGCAAATTTAGATGAATTAAAACTAACGGTTTCAAATTGTACTCAATGCGAATTGCATCGGACACGTACGCAAACTGTATTCGGTGTTGGACACCCTGCAGCAGAGTGGCTAATAATAGGTGAGGCGCCTGGAGCGGATGAGGATCGTTTAGGCGAACCATTTGTTGGTAGAGCAGGGCAATTGCTAACAAGTATGTTACGTTCAATGGGTTTAGCGAGGGAAGAAGTATTTATTGCCAATATTTTAAAATGCAGGCCACCTAACAATCGTGATCCTCAAGCAAATGAAATTAATAGTTGTAGTTCTTATCTGCGCCAACAAATTGAACTCATTCAGCCAAAGATCATTCTGGTAGTTGGTAGAATTGCCGCTCAATCGCTTTTGAATGTGGATACACCGATAGGCAAAATGCGCGGCAAAAAATTTACCTACCAAGATACCAACATTCCGGTTGTGGCAACTTACCATCCTGCCTATCTGCTACGTAGCCCTCAACAAAAGCGTAGTGCTTGGGAAGACTTAAAATTTGCACTTAAGATTAAAAAAATGGCCTGATCATCGGCCAAATTTAGTGTAAATAATGCGCTAAATAAACAAATACACTACACTTTTGTTATGAGCGCAGTATTTGAGTATCCAACCGAGACCTATCGTCTCATGACTGCACATGATCTTCCGGTTGTCATGGATATAGAAAATCGTAGTTATGAATTTCCGTGGACGGAAGGGATTTTTTATGACTGTATGCGTTTTGGCTATTCCTCATGGGTGACCGAAATCGATCGAGATATCATCGGCTATGCAGTAATGTCTTTAGCGGTTCAAGAGTGTCATATTCTAAATATATGTGTAGATCCAAAGCTTCAGGGCCAAGGTATTGGCAGACGTTTTTTGCTGGAATTATTATCGATTGCTCAAGCACGAGAGGCTGATAACGTTTTTCTAGAAGTTAGGCCAAGCAATGTGCATGCATTATCATTGTATTTTTCAGAAGGCTTTAATGAAATAGGGAGTCGACGAGACTATTATCCTGCAAAGTTTGGTCGTGAGGATGCAGTAATCCTCGGTAAAGCTCTTCCAAAATAAGCAAAATAAGCATTCTTTTCTGTAGTAACGATCTAGGTTTCGTTATAATCGCGCGCTTTCTGCGTCATTCTTTATTATCCATACTGTGAACGAACATCAACTTCAAACCGCTAAGCGTCGAACATTTGCTATTATCTCGCATCCCGATGCAGGTAAAACTACGATAACTGAAAAGTTATTGCTCTTTAGTGGTGCCATTCAATTAGCCGGTTCGGTAAAAGGCCGCAAAGCTGCACGTCATGCAACTTCTGATTGGATGGAGATGGAGCAACAACGTGGTATCTCTATCACTAGCTCGGTTATGCAGTTCGACTATAAAGATTGCATAGTGAATTTACTCGATACACCAGGACACGCAGATTTTTCTGAAGATACGTATCGAACGCTTACAGCAGTCGATTCCGCTTTAATGGTTATTGATAATGCCAAAGGCGTGGAAGAGCGAACCATTAAATTAATGGAAGTATGTCGTTTACGAGATACGCCTATTGTCACTTTCATTAACAAACTGGACCGAGATGGTCGAGAGCCAATTGAATTACTAGATGAAGTTGAAAGTATTTTAAAAATAAAATGTGCGCCTATTACCTGGCCGATTGGCATGGGTAAGCTTTTTAAAGGTGTTTTCAACCTATTGGACAATTCCGTGCACCTTTATAATTCGAATCACCAAGGGAGAATTCAAACTGGTGAGATTATTGAAGGGTTAGATAATCCACGTTTAGATGAATTATTGGGTGATCAGGCACAAGAGCTACGTGATGAGATTGAGCTTGTTCAAGGGGCCAGTCATGAGTTCGATCAAGAAGCTTATTTAAAAGGTGAGATGACGCCAGTATTTTTTGGTTCTGCAATTAATAATTTTGGAGTAGCGGAGTTATTGGAAAAGTTTGTTGAATATGCTCCTGCGCCGCAACCCAGAGAAGCCAGTATCACAGAAACGGAAACCAGAGATGTGCTGGCAGATGAGGAAAAATTTTCCGGTTTTGTGTTTAAAATTCAGGCCAATATGGATCCAAATCATCGTGATCGTCTGGCCTTTTTGAGGATCTGTTCAGGGAGTTTCCGAAAAGGAATGAAATTACATCATGTGCGTTTAAATCGTGATGTAAAAATAAACGACGCATTGACCTTTATCGCAAAGGATCGAGAACATGTAGATAGAGCCTATCCTGGAGATATTATTGGTCTTCATAATCATGGAACGATCCAAATTGGAGACTCGTTTACTCAAGGTGAAAAACTCGCTTTTACCGGCATACCCAATTTTGCTCCCGAATTATTTCGCCGTGCGCAGCTTAAAGACCCTTTAAAAATGAAGGCCTTACAGAAAGGTCTTATGCAACTTTGTGAAGAGGGTGCAACACAGCTTTTCCGCCCAATTACTAATAATGACTTAATATTGGGTGCGGTAGGTGTGCTTCAGTTTGAGGTTGTTCAGCACCGTCTAAAGCATGAGTACAATGTGGAGTGCCAATTCGAAGCCGTTAATGTGCAAACTGCGCGTTGGGTTACTTGTGATGATGAAAAAGAGCTTCTTAAATTTAAGAATAAGACTGAGACAAACTTAGCCTTCGATCATGGTGATGAATTGGTCTATATTGCTCCTACTCGTGTAAATCTTCAGATGGCCTTAGAAAAATGGCCGAATATTGAATTTCGGGCAACTCGTGAAC
>JABDMD010000013.1 GCA_013001685.1 Gammaproteobacteria bacterium
GTAAGACAATCATTCATGAAAATTTTGCTATCCCCACCAGGTGAACGATCGACATCTTGGCGAACACGATCTGGATAGGCAGATTTATCACGGAAAGCTTCCATGTCCATGCACATAAAATTAAGTGTCGCAAAACGCAATGCTGCTCGGTTAGTCCCAGCGATTAAAAATGCTTGTGCATAACCTCGTGTAGTCATAATGCCTGCAGTCTGGTTAGCAGCTAATTGATCATTAAGTACTGATTGATTCATTGCTACCAACATCGCAGGATCGCTTAAATCTCTACGACGATTTTGTAAATCTTCATAGTGATCATTGTTACTTACTGAATAAGCTTCGTTGGTCGCATCTGCAGAACCGATATAAACAGTGTCTGCATATAAAATTTGATCAAACGGTACATCGTCTCGAACCATTCCCATAACAGTTGCGGTTGAGTCGTTAAGATCTCTATAAACAGATTGATCACGATTAGTCCAAGGTGTGGCCCAATCTTTAATAGTAGTGTTTATAAAAAAAGGATTGTCCATTGCAAGCATCGCAGCTCCAATTGCATCTTGATTTTGAATCATAGATGTCATTGAAGTGAGTACAGCTTCTGTTGGAGGCACACCGGTTAAACGGTCATGCATTCGTTTTGCTTGCTCACGTGGACCAGCAAAAGATACTGATGCGCTTACAATCCCTAATGTAAAGATAAACGCACTACATACGTTAATAATTTTTTGTCTACTTAAATGCATTTTCGCACCTCTCGTATTTAAAACATTCATATCGACCAACTTCATCCCGTTCACTAAAGTAGTTAAGTAAACGAAAGCTTATCGACAGCCACTTCCCGGACTGTGTGGAATATGAAAAAACGAAACGAAATGCGGTAGGCAGTTATTAAAAATAACTGAATCAGCCAAATAGCTGTTAACAGTTAATTTTAATCGCTACGGCCCTACTTGATCGCAGATAAGCATCATCCTGATGATTATCATGCTGGCAAGACAGCCGCTCCATTGTTCCAAACTCCAGGTAAGAATTCTGAAGGTAAACAAATGCAATTAAATTGCGAGTGTGACGAGTGGCTGACTTTAACCTATGAACGGTAAATGGCTTTTGGAAAGTAAAAAAAGAATTTAAAAACAGTAAATTACAAAGACTGAAAATTATTTATATCATTAACTATTTTTAGATTAAATCTAGTGTCGAATGTAACCGACTGAAGCGGAGTGTTATTTATATCGATTAATGTTGTTCAAATAATACTTTTTGAATATTAATTTCAATATTGAAATTCATAGTGCATCACAATTTGATGGTCTATGAAAAATAGTTAGACATGCTCTACGTTTAAAACTGTGCCATTAAGAGACGTGACTTTTACTTTCTGGCCTGCGTCACAATCTACGCCATAGACTTTCCACATGGTGTCATCTACATGAATTTTTCCGTAGTTATTAGATATAGGCGTACTTAATGTAAAAGTACGGCCTATCAACTCTTCTCCACGCTTATTCAATGCTGGGTGGGAATCTACCTCTGGAACATTTTTTCGATATTGGCGCCAAGCGAGTATAGATAGTAATGTAAGAACACCGAAGATAGTAATCTGCCATTGCCATGCTAAATCCGTCAGGACCAATAATATAGCCCCAGTCACGGCTGCAGAAACACTAAACCAGATAAATACCGCACCTGGTGCAAATATTTCTATTGCTAAACAAATCATTGCAAGCACCCACCAGTGCCAATATTGTAAATTTGTAACCAATTCACTCATAACAGTAGTTCCTTATGTAACTTTATGTATGTTTATGCAGAATTAAAGCTTAAGCTTGATCTTTAGATAAAACTGTTTTAGCAATTTCCGATATACCAGCAATGGAACCCATCAAACTTGAAGCTTCTAATGGCAACATGATGATCTTTTGGTTTTCTGCAGAACCAATTGTGCTTAAAGCTTCTACGTACTTGGTAGCAACAAAGTAATTCACCGCTTGGATATCACCACTCGCTATTGCCTGAGAAACCATCGTAGTTGCATTTGCTTCAGCTTTGGCTAATGCCTCACGTGCTGCAGCATCACGTTTTGCCGCTTCTAGTCGACCATCTGCATCAAGAATCGCAGCCTGTTTCTCACCTTCAGCTTTTAAAATCTCAGATTGCTTATAACCTTCAGAAGTTAAAATTTCTGCACGCTTATCACGTTCTGCTTTCATCTGCCTTGCCATGGAGTCCACTAAATCTTGCGGTGGTGCAATATCTTTAATTTCAATTCGCGTAACTTTAACGCCCCATGGTGAAGTCGCTTCATCCACCACATGTAATAGCTGTGCATTAATCTGGTCTCGGTTTGACAAGGATTGGTCTAAATCCATTGAACCCAGTACCGTACGGATATTCGTCATAGTGAGATTCAAGGTTGCACGTTGAAGGTTGTTAACATTGTACGAGGACTTTACTGGATCAAGCACTTGATAAAACACCACACCATCTACTCGCACTACTGCGTTATCCCTGGTAATGACTTCTTGAGAAGGCACATCTAATACCCGCTCTTTCATGTTTACCTTATTACTAATGATGTCAACAAAAGGAAAAATGAAGCTCAAACCAGGTTGCAATGTTCTACGGAATTTACCAAAACGTTCAACTGTCCATTCAAATCCCTGCGGCACGCGTTTTACTGCAGTAAAAGCAGTTAGAATAACTAACCCCACAAATACTAATGCTAAAGTTCCTATTTCAAACATGAGTCCCTCCTAGTAAAAGACTACTTGTAATCATATCGTTTTGTATGTAACGATATATTTACATATATTTACAATTTAATCAAGGTATCTAGAAGTATTTATTTACTAATGTTAATATATATTTACTTCAGTAACTTATTCGTTATATATGCAATCAGCTAGAAAAAACCCACCAACCTATGTGCATGACCCAAAATGGGCCACAGGCGTCTCCAGGCTCATAAAGGCACGTATGGCCGCCGCTGGGATTTCCTATGCAGATTTAAGCAATAAGCTCAAAGAGTTGGGAACAATTCAATCACCCGAAAATTTAAGAGTGAAAATTAACCGTGGTAATTTTGGCGCACAACTCTTTGTACAACTCTTAATTGTGATGGGTAAAAGTGAAATCAACCTGAAAGAACTGGAAGATATTGTGAATGATGCTGAACTGTAACTCTTATCAGATAAAATATAAGAACTAGTTCTCACAATTCCTAAATACCCCAATTTAACTCTGGAAACAGATTACTACTTAACTTCTGTATTACACCTTTCATCCCCTTTTATGCTCCACATAGGTATGTGTAAGTAAAAATGCAAGTCTACTTTTAATGGTGGACTAAGATGTTAAAGAAATCAGTATTCATTTATACACTTATAACTATGATGTTATGTTTTATTCCTTGGGTAGTGAGCGCAGAAGATAAAACTCCTCATGAAATTATTGAGCAAACTTCTACAGAAGTTTTAGCTGCACTCAAGAACGATTCAAGTGAAATTAAAAGTAACCCAAATAAAATAAACGAGTTGGTAGAAGAAATTATTCTTCCAATTTGTGATTTAGAAAGAATGGGTAAATATATTCTAGCAAAACACTGGAAAACTGCCACAGATGAACAAAGAGATTCATTTGTAACAGAATTTAAACAAATGCTTATACGTAACTACGGTAAGCATTTAGCTGAATACTCAAATGCAACCGTAACTGTGATACCTGAAAAACTAGTTGAAGAAAAGCTTTACCAAACTGTTAGCACTAAACTTGATACTCGAATTGGATCAAAACCTTTTCAAGTAGATTATGTATTTCGTGTTACAGAAGACTCTTCTAAAGTTGTAGATGTGCGAGTTGAAGGTATGAGCATTCTCAAAACATTCCGTACTGTTTTTTCTCAAGAAATTGCTGAAACTTCTTTAGATGAGCTAATTCAAAGAATTACTCTAGTAAATCAACCCTCACTCGCGATGAATGCAATTAACTAATATATTTAGTTTAATTTTATTTATGCCCAGCGACTACGGCTTTATTTTCAAGATCTTCTATCCACCAATGTGAAAAAGGCACACAACGGACAAGATAGGTGCGTTGAATTTTTGCCTCAAACACTAGAGTTTTCGCCTCGCCACTGAATTCTTGTGAATTGAACTCACCTTCGGCCTCATCACAAAATATTTTTACCTGGTGTTTACCTATTGATATTTCAAATAGGTTATTGCCAGATTTTGTAACTAATCTGCCATCAATTTCAGCAATCGTTGCACTACGAATATAATCTCCACTAACGAATACACCATCGCGCATATAAGCAATCGGTGTTGCAGGGGTTTGCTCAATAGAATGCCATGATACTGGCACCAGTCCACATGAGTATAGAGGCAAGGTTAAAACTACAATTAATGAACAAAACTTAAGTCTAGAAATATGAACGCTATCAGCCTTACGCCAATAGGTAACAAAAGACAGAATCAACGGCATATAAAGAATCTTACACTTTGCATAAAATATTGATCTATACATATCTGTTAATAAACTCAGGAATGAATATGTCTTCAGCATTAGCAGCCCCAGATTCTGACAATTTCATCCAAGAATTAGAACCTATTCTAGTATCTCTATACAAAAGCGAAAATGGTAAGTCCCCTACTCTAAACGAGTTAAAGCAATATTTAGTAAGTTATGCATCAGATAAATTAGTTGATGCTTTAATTAGCTCTGATTCCTCAATTCTTAAGTCAATGTCACCTAAAGAAGCTCTAGCTGTTATTAATATCTACATTAGAAAGCTTCGCGTTTGGTAAAATTATTATTTAATTTTATCCTTCCATCTAAAATGAGAGCAGGTAAAATCACCTGCTGTAATGATAACCGAGCTATTACATAACTATAAGAATGAATTGTTTATCTTTGCATGGCTCTCCGTTGTACTGCTTATTGTAAGTATAGCGATAATTCCCTGGGTCGTTATTAAAATTCCTGACGATTACTTCCATGAGCACTATCGAGTACGTGTTAGCAAAAGTAGTGGTCACCCTCTTATTGCGCAATTACTTGCCGGCCTAAAAAATCTTGTTGGTTTTATCTTCGTGATATTTGGCATCTTAATGCTCATACTGCCTGGTCAAGGAATACTCACAATACTCATAGGCCTATTTCTAATGAATTTCCCAGGTAAGTATCAATTTGAGCGCAAAATTGTATCTTTACCACGTGTATTAAAGTCATTAAATTGGATTCGAGCTAAAGCCAATAAACCCCCTCTGGTGGTAGAATGACATCGAAGCCAATCAATCTTTAGGTAAAGGTTAAATGGAATATACAGACTCAACCCAAAAAGCATCTTCGTTATTCAGCGGCATGACATTTATTACCGGTATTATTTGCATCGGTATATCTGCCATCGGAATATTTTGGTTAAGTAAAATTATTCCTGGTATTTATCATACCCTTGCTGAAAATGGCTTCTCTTTTATGTCTAATTCCATCTTGTTTCATATTATTTGGGTCGTGTTCTTTTTAAGCCTATTGCTTACAGGTATAAAATTATTGATCTCAGCACTAAATAAACGCACTAAAGATCTAGTGCCGGGGATGCCTTTATATTTCCTAGGCGCCTCGCTGGTAATAATCGGCTTGTTTTATTTGGTATTTGGTCAATTTGTATACGCAGTAGTTTCCATCATTGCTGGCGCACTTTGCATATATGTGGAAGGAACTACTGAAATAACTTAACTAATAAGATCTGCTATCCAGCTAGTTCTCTATTTGATAGCGTTAATCAAGATTTTCCTGCCTATTGGAGTTGAGAGTTGGGTATATAATTCCTGATAGTTCCGCCATTTCATCCCCAAAATTCGCATCCTTTATCGGTAAGGGTAACACTCTGAATGTGTTTTATGTCCCAATAGAGCGTAGAAAAATTCTCTATAAATTATTGTTTTAGCACCTCTTATGCTGTTAACCCTAATTAGGATCATATGGAAATGGAATACTATTCTCTAATAAAAAACGCACTTATTTCAGCCATAATTTGTATTGGTTTTGCTTCTAATTTAGTGCTTGCAGATGATGCTACAGAAGAAATGAAAATTGCCAAATCCGAAGAAGTTTATTCGGTGCCTGATGACCATGGAAAGGGTAAACAAGGTAAGTTCTATTCTGAAAATAATGAATCTATTTTGGAAGATGGCCGTTTATTTTTACAAGTTAACATTGCTTCATATCACCCAGACGAAGATAGAGATGATGATTTCAACGAATTTAACCCTGGCGTAGGTTTGGAATACCATCTGGATGGATATTATTTTGCCGGCGGTTTCTTTGAAAATAGTATCGATAAATTTAGTACCTATTGGGGTGTTGGGCACGAACGAACCATAGGTGCAGACTGGTTTGGTCTTGGAATTTTGGGTGGAGTTGTTACTGGTTATGATGGTGGATTTTCTCCACGGTTAGCTGCTGTACCTTATATTTTATTAAAAAATGGCCGCACTTCTCTGAAAACCTACTACGTTCCTGCAGTAGGAGATGTGGATGCGGATGCTATTGGCTTTGCATTACGCTTTGATATGGGCGGACTGTTCTAACAATAAACCACTCTATGGCTTATATTTCAAAATTATTGATTTAAATAATTTGAATTAAATCAAATACTACTGTTTTAACCTTTTCATGCTCTAAGTTATAATTGACTCTACCAAGAGGGAGACAATTTATACTGTGAGCTTTAGTGATTTCATACTTGCTATTTTAGTTCTCGTCGGAATTGCCTGTGTCATATGGATATTGGATCTCAATCCATATAGCAAGCAGTTACAAATATATAGCCAGTCTTGTGACAACATGATCCTGGAAAACACCTATTGCAAAGGTAACTGGCAAGATAATCCTATAGAGACTTTCATAGTAAATCATGATGCAGCGCAAGTTAGTTTCAATCTAGAAAATCAGTCTGATTCAGGTGTATACGAAGGTTGTGAGATACAAGATCGCAAAAACTGGGCATGCACAGATGAACTTACACAGCAAAACATTACTGTAAAAGATGGCTTAGTCATCTATGCTGAAAACAACGATCGTCGCCAAATTACCCGTCTACAGTGGCTACAAAATAAAGCACTGGAATTTGTTAATTAATCGAATAATTAACCATAACTACCGATATTAAGCCGAGAATATGCAAGAAACCATATTTGATAAAATTATCAGCAAAGAAATACCTGCTGAGATTGTTTATGAAGATGATCAATGTTTAGCGTTTAAAGACGTAAACCCGCAAGCACCCGTCCACATTCTCATTATTCCGAAAAAATCAATTGCAAAAATTGCAGATGCTGATGTGCAAGATCAAAATATATTAGGCTACTTAATGTTAAAAGCAGGTGAAATCGCTGATGAGCTTGGCGTTAAGGACGCATTTCGCTTGGTTATAAATAATGGTGAAGGTGCTGGGCAAACCGTATTTCATCTACACATTCATTTATTAGCAGGTAGAGCTTTAACCTGGCCCCCTGGTTAATTATTCTGCTAATAGCTGTTTTCGTGCCTGGCTAAGACTTTTACGTTCTGCATCATCAATTTTAGGATACTTAAGATCTAAGCTTTCTAGCGTTTTCTCAACAATTTTTGCAACACTGTAACGCATATATGGCTTATCATCTGCTGGTATCGCATACCATGGTGCCCAAGGTTTAGAAGTTGCATTTAGTGCATCTTCATAAGCCTGCATATAGTCATCCCAATGCTCTCGTTCCTTTAAATCTGAAGATGACCACTTCCATTGCTTTTCTTGTGTATCAATTCTGCCTATAAAACGATTCTTTTGTTCTTCTTTAGACACGTTAAGCCAAAATTTCAAAATGACTGTTCCATTTCTAGCCAAATGCTTTTCTAAATCCTGTATAGATTCATAACGTTCTTGCCAAATACATTCGGGATTAACTTTATCGGGTAGGTTTTGATATTCAAGGATTTTAGGATGCACACGTACCACTAGCACTTCTTCATAATAGCTACGGTTAAAAATTCCTATTCGACCACGTTCCGGCAAACTTTTGTTAGTGCGCCACAAGAAATCATGATCAAGTTCTATACTCGAAGGTTTTTTAAATGAAAATACTTGACAACCTGCAGGATTAACACCAGACATTACCGCGCGAATTGTTGAATCTTTACCTGCTGCATCCATCGCTTGAAAAATAAGTAACATCGAATGCCTATCATAGGCATAAAGTATTTTTTGTAGATCTTGCAGTTCTTCAATAACTTTATTTATTTTTTTCCTGTAGTCTGTTTTAGGATCAAAAGATGATGGAGGTCTTGCAGAAATATTATCTAAAGAAAAATTACCATCGTAAGGCACTAAAAATTTTGACTCGATTGCTTCAAACATAGAATTATATTCTTAGTAAATGCGAATAGACAAAAAAAAGCCCCTCAGCTAACCAAGGGGCTTTTAGCATACAGCTAATAAATTAAAGCTTGATGCCTAATTTATCTAATGTTTGCATAGTCAAACCACCTCGTGGAAGTCCATTTGCTCTTTGAAAAGAGTCTACTGCAACCATTGTTTGGCGACCAATCACACCATCGATAGTGCCTGGGTTATGACCTGCTTTTTGTAAAGCTCGTTGAATATCTGTAATAGTTGTTCCAGTCATGTTGGTTTCACATAATACTGGTCTCCACTGCATTGATTCTTCGGTTACTTTAACTTTCTTTGAAACTACCTGTGTTTTAGCTGGAATTTCAATTTTCTTTTCAGTAGCTGGTGAAGCTAATTTACGCTTCTTAATCACTTTATATTCAGCAGGAACTTCTACAACTTTAGTTGAAGCCGGTGTCTTAACTTTCTTCTGTTCAACTGTTTTATAAACTGCTGGGACTTCTTTAAGACACAAGGTAGAACCAGTCGCTTTGCCATTACCACCCGCATTGCTGCCTTTAAGTGCCCACATAACTTTTTCATCTGCAGTCTTAACACGCTTAGTTACTGTTTCGTAAGTTGCAGGGATCTCAATTTTCTTTTCTTGAGAAGGTGTAACCAGCTTGCGAACTTTCTCTACTTTATATTCAGCAGGAATCTCAATTTTTTTAGTTGAAGATGGGCTTTTTAGTACACGCTTGCTTACAGTGTTGTATACAGCAGGTACCTCAACTAAACACATGATCTCACCAGTGCTTCCATCCAATCTTTCTACTGGACCGCGTCCTTTCTTCCATTCTGTAGTAGCTGGCTTAACTAATACTTTTTCAGTAACTGTCTCATACAGTGCTGGAACTTCAATAAGTTTAGTAGATGCCTCTTTAACCAAAACTTTCTCTGTTGACCATTCATATTTAGCAGGGATGATTTCAATTTTTGCTGAAGCATCTGACTTTAAGACTTTTTCAGTTTCAGTTTTATATTGCGCAGGAATTATGTATTCAGCATAACAGCCGCCTACTTTCGCATCTGCCAGATTCAACCCATTTGCAGCTGCGCCCGAAATTATCGATGTACTCGCACGTCCAGCTTTTGCATCTGAACCACGTGTCCAAATTTTTTCTGCCGGAGTAACCAATACTTTTTCGCTAACTTTTGTATAAGTCGCTGGAATAGGAATTAATTTCTTTGAAGCTTCCTTAACTAGTACTTTTTCTTCGACCCACTCATACTTAGCAGGAATGATTTCAATCTTAGAAGATGCTTCTTTTACAGTTACTGTTTGAGACTCTGTTTTATATGCGGCAGGGATAATAACTTTTGCATAACACTCTCCTGCTTTTGCATTAGGTAAAGCGGACGAGGCGTCACCAGTATTTGCGCTTGCAACGTTTTTCACAGCAGATGTTGCTGCACCGCCCGCATCTTTTACCATTTCTCCAGCTTTTTGGGCCATTTCACCTGCCTTCTCACCAGCTTCTTTCATAGCGTGGTTATCCGCAAAAATTGCATATGAGCCGGATAGTAAAGCGATAGACATGACTGTAGTGAAAATTCTCTTAATTTTCATCGACTTCTCCAATATAGTTAATTAGATTTATTACAACTATTCTACCAATCTATATGCAATAGAATGTATATAGCTTTAATCTATGATTTCCCGATTATACTTCAACCTATTTTGAACCAAAAGCTAATCTAGTAGTTTGTTTGCTATTTATTAAAATAGTTTTTAAAACTTTCAAGAGCTGCAAAATTTCTCTCTTATTTCTAATGCCTTGGGCATCCATTCATTAAGTAACCTAATACGAGTTTCATGACTTGGATGAGTTGACATAAACTCTGACGGCTGTCCTTTGCTGTGCTCTGACATTCTTTCCCAAATTTTTGGTGCTTCAAGTGGATCAAAACATGCTCTAGCCAAGTAGATAAGTCCCATATAATCTGCTTCTGACTCATGCTTTCTAGAAAATGGTAACAAAACACCGTATTGAGCCCCCATTCCTAGAGCACCCATAACCATTCTTTGCGTACCAATATCCATAGAGCCTAAGGCCATACCAGCCGCCATACTTCCATATTGAACAAGCTTTTGATGAGCCATACGCTCTGCACCATGCCTGGCTATTGCGTGTGCGATCTCATGACCCATAACTGCACTGAGACCATTCACATTTTCAACTATAGGTAATATTCCTGTATAGACTGCAACTTTACCGCCAGGTAATGCGAAGGCATTCGCTTGTCCATCATCGATGACATTAAATTCCCATTCAAAACCCGGGTCATCATCGATAACCTTTGCAAGCCGGTAGCCAATTTCACGTACCAAATCTACCACTTGGCCTGAGCGTAAAACATTCTGCTGTGACAAAATTTGTTGATAACTTTGCAAGCCCAACGCCATTTCTTGTTCATGTGAAATATCTATCAGCTGCGAGCGTCCTGTCATTGCAACTTCTTCTTGATTGCTAAAGTAGTAATACGCAAGATACAAACCGAACAGCACTATGGGTAAAAGTCTTAATGCACCGCCACGTCGGTTGCCTCCCCGCCCATACCGATATGCACTTCTTCTCATCATAGTTTTACGTTATTACATTTATCGCGACTATTCATAAACTAATGCACTAATGCCTTGGCACCAATTCTCAAAACGTCATCAACAATAGATCCATCGCCACTCACATCTAAAAATCCACTTAACAAGTCCATCATGCCATTATTGGAAGCTTGTGCTTGTTGATGTTTTAGCAATCCTTCTGATGACGCACGCTTATTCATTGCACTCATCACCACCGTAGCAATCAATGGCAACATTTTTTTAATTAAAGCTGAATCGATTCCGGTTTTGGAAGAAGCATGCTCGGCTAGGCTACGACTTGCATCTTTATTACCAAGTATATGCCCTAGAATTCCATTCCCATGTAAGCGTGTGTTTACATTTTCAAGTGAGTTTGGCTGATCGTAATAGTGATCATGATTTCCGGAAGTTAATGCACCAATCAAGCCTTCTAGTCCATCTTGTGATGACATACTATTTTTAAGTCCACCAGCAAGTACTGGTAATACCCGGCCAAGCAGTTGCTGCATTTGATTTGGCTGTAACCCAGACATAGAGGTTAATGCATCTAGTGGCCCACCTTTTTGAGAACTCAAAAGCATGTCGAGTACATTCATAATTTCCACCTAATAAATAAATCTATTTGTACGAAATGGGTATTTGTTTAAAACAAGGTTTAAGTATTACACAAATAAAACTATGTATTTTTGAAAATTTCCATAGCATGTTTAGCAATCATCAAGGCCTCATTGGTAGGTATAACCGAGATTTCTACAGAACTGTTCTTGTTACTGATGGTAGAACGATTTTCTTGATTCGCTTGTGAATCTAGCCCCAATCCTAGCCACTTTGCTAAACCACAAATTTTCTCACGAATTATTGAAGCATTTTCACCGATTCCCGCGGTAAAAATCAGTTGATCTAAACCACCCAACTCGGCAACCAAAGCACCAATATGACGATTTACTTGGTAGCAAAATAAATCTACTGCCTTTTTTGAGGTTTGTGAGTTGGATTCTAAAAGTTTACGCATATTGTTGGTGTCATTTGAGACACCAAGTAAACCTGATGTTTTATAAAGTATGGATGAGATTTCTTCAGCGCTTAATGAATAATGGGTCATCAAATGCAACACAACGCCTGGATCCAAATCACCGCATCGTGTGCCCATAACCAAACCATCTAGTGGTGTGAAGCTCATGGTTGTAGCAATAGATTTACCCTTTGCAACTGCACACATACTCGCACCATTACCAAGATGCGCAATGATAATTTTTTTACTGTCGCAGTTTGATAAGCACTGCACAACGTACTCATAAGACAAACCATGAAACCCGTAGCGCCTTACACCTTCAACATAATACTTTTCTGGTAGAGCAAAACGTTTGGCAACTTCCGGCATGGTCTGGTGAAATGCCGTATCGAAACAAGCAATTTGTAATAAATCTGGATACAGCTCTTTTACAATTGGTACTGGAGCTAAGTTATGTTGTTGGTGTAGTGGTGCAAGTGGTCTATAACTATTTAAATCTTTATTAACGTCATCAGTAATAACAACCGGATTTGCATACTTGGGTCCACCATGCACAACACGATGACCCACTGCTACTAAATTAATATTTTGCTGTTGCGACAACCAACCAAGAAAAAACTCAATCGCAACTTTATGGTTGGGTGGATCGATAGTCATTTCAGCAAGATTTTTCTCGACCAATACTATTTTATTTTCATCATGAATGGTGATTTGTGCATCTTGATGAAACAACCTCACTGCACAAGCATTGATGACTCTAACTAAGTTTTTTTCTTGTACTTCAAATACAGGAAGTTTAACGCTAGATGAACCAGCG
>JABDMD010000025.1 GCA_013001685.1 Gammaproteobacteria bacterium
GAGCAAGCACGAGATACTTTGCCACCAGGTGTGGCCGCAGGTTTGGCTTGGACGCAAGCGGGTGGGGTAGTATTATATGTCGAGTCTGCATTATTACCTGAAGGCAAAGAATTATTATTAACCGGACAGTTGGGTGAAGTGATGCAAGAGTCGGTTAAAACTGCGAAAAGTTATCTTTGGTCGCATGCAGATCTATTGCAAATTAACAAGGATACGATTCGTAAGTCAGGTGTGCATGTGCATGTTCCTGCAGGCGCAACACCTAAAGATGGGCCATCTGCTGGCGTAACTATGGTGACCTCATTGGCTTCATTATATTTAAATACATCCGTGCGACATGATACCGCCATGACTGGTGAAATTACCTTAACAGGATTAGTGCTTCCTGTCGGCGGGATAAAAGAAAAAATATTAGCCGCACATCGTGCGGACATACATCGAGTAATTTTACCAAAAAGTAATGAGAGTGATCTTCGTGACTTACCTAAGCATGTATTAGGAAAAATGGAGTTTGTTTTTGCTGAAAATGTAGTTGATGTTCTGACGCAGGCGATTCCTAATTTAAAGATGCTTAATAAAGTTGCATAAAATAAAAAAGTAAAAGTTTGTTCAGTATATTTTCTGAAATGATAATAACAACAGAAACCTAGGAAGGTAAAAATGCAGTCTTCAGTGCAAATAACATTTAGAGGTTTTGAACACTCGGATTTTGTGGAGGAAAAAATTCGCGAGAAAGCGAAAAAGCTTGATCATTATTACCCGCATATCTCACATTGTCGTGTCGTTATTGAAGCCGAGCATCATCGTCACCATCAGGGTAATCTTTATGACGTACGCATTGATATAACCGTGCCTGATAAGGAGATTGTCGTCAGTCGAAAAAAACACGATAAACATGCGCATGAAGATGCTTATGTTGCAATTCGTGATGCATTTAACGCAGCACGGCGACAACTTGAAGATTATGCGCGTGTGCATAGAGGTGATGTTAAAAGTCATGAGATCTCTTCAAGAGGCTCGCAAGCAAAGCGATCATTCCCAGAAGATTAGCGTAAGAGAAAAAGCTCAAAGCAATGGTAAGTTTTTTAGACAAGCATGTAACTGCAGCTTTTAAAGAAGGTTTTGAGTTTACTGATGAGCTCGGACCTTTAAAAGTAATTCATGTCTATGAACCTTCGGTAAACCTCAAGGCAATTCTTGTAGTCGATAACGTGGCAGCAGGACCATCCATAGGAGGAGTTAGAATGGCGGAAGATGTTAGTACAAAAGAATGTTTCCGCTTGGCACGGGCAATGACGTTTAAAAATGCTGCTGCGGGTTTGCCGCATGGCGGAGGTAAAGCGGTATTGTATGGAAACCCAAAAATGCCAAAAGAAAATAAGCAACAGCTTATCAGGGCAATGGCAAATGCATTGCGTCAAACCGAAGACTATATCTTTGCTCCCGACATGGGTACCGATGAAGAATGTATGGCTTGGGTGAAGGATGAAATCGGGCGCGTGGTGGGACTACCAAGAGAAATAGGTGGAATTCCATTAGATGAAATTGGTGCTACGGGATGGGGTTTATGTCATGCAACTGAAGTGGCTTTGGAATTTTGCGATTTTAAATTACAAAATTCACGAATAGTAATTCAAGGGTTTGGAGCAGTAGGAAAGCATGCGGCAAAATTTTTAGTCCAAAAAGGCGCTGTTTTAGTGGCTACTTCTGACTCACGTGGTGCAATTCATAATCCAAATGGTTTAGATGTCTCAAAGTTGATTGAAATCAAATCTGGTGGTGGGCAGCTGGGTGATTATGAAGATGCAGTAAAGTTGGAGCGTGAAGCATTAATAGATATTGAATGTGAAATTTGGATTCCTGCTGCACGTCCCGATGTAATTAATGAAGTAAATGTGAACCATTTAAACACTAGGCTTGTTGTTGAGGGTGCAAACATACCTGCTACACATGGTGCAGAGAAGATTTTGGCAGAAAAAGGCATTTTGTGTGTGCCAGACTTTATTGCTAACGCAGGTGGTGTGATTTGTGCTGCATCAGAATATCGCCAAGCGAGTGAAAGTCAAGCGATGCAGCTAATTGAAGAGAAACTGCGCCGTAATACACTTTTAGTACTTGAAGATACGATGAAACGAAAAGTATTGCCACGCCAAGCTGCAAATAAACTTGCTATGCAACGAATCAAAAAGGCTATGAGTTTCAGGCGTTATTCGTTGTTTTCAACTGCACCAGGTTTTGTATAAAAGTAACATTGCAAACTGAATAATTACTCAAATTAAAGTTGTGAGTTAATTATCAAGGAGACTTAATGTATCGAATACGGTTTCATGGGCGAGGCGGTCAGGGTATGAAAACTGCGAGTCGTATTTTAGGTACTGCTTTCTTTTTAGAATGCTTTGAAGTTCAAGATGCGCCACGCTATGGAGCCGAGCGTCGAGGAGCGCCTATATTCTCTTATGTACGTGCTTCACGAAGTCCAATTAATGAACGTGGTGTCATTACCAATCCTGATCTAATCGTTGTAGCTGATGATTCGCTGATACCTATTCCTGCAGCTGGCGTATTACAAGGAATAACCGACAACACCACCTTGTTAATAAACGGTCATGATGATGCAAATACTTGGAAGCATCGTCTCAATATCAACTGTAAGGTTTTAATTCTTCCGGTTACCGAAGAGGTAGAAGATCGCGCTGAACTTCCTTTTGTAGGCAGTGCATGTGTAGGTGCCGCTGCACGACTTATAGGCGTAATCACAGAAGAAAATTTAGTAGAGGCTGTGAACGATGAAATATCTTCGTTGGGTGCTGATTTGATTAAGCAAAATATTGATCAAGCTACTCAAGCATTTGAGTTAATGGCAAAACATGAGGGGCTTGTAAAAGAAAGCACAAGTAAGACTCCATTAGATTATGAGCAACCTGAATGGATCAACATACCATTTGAAAATGCCAGTATTTCTGCACCCACTATTCATGCTGCTGCTACCAGTGTTGAAGTGAGAACTGGATTGTGGCGCACACTGCGCCCAGTAATTAATTATGATCGTTGTAAAAACTGTTGGTGGGTGTGCAGCACGATATGCCCGGATAGTGCGATTTCTGTAAATGAAAAAAGTGAACCGGTAATTGATTATGATCATTGTAAGGGGTGCATGATTTGTGTAGCACGATGTGCACCACATGCGATTGAAACTATTCCTGAGCAGCTAGCGCAAGAAAAAGAGAAACAAACTGCATGACTCGAAAGTTACTCACAGGTAATGGCGCAGCAGCCTGGGGAGCACGTCTTGCCAATGTAGACTATGTGCCTGCATTTCCGATTACACCGCAAACGGAAATTATTGAAACCATAGCTGCATGGTCAGATGCGGGTGAAATACCAGCGCGTATGGTGACTTTAGAATCTGAGCACTCAATGATCACCGCTGCAGGTGCAGCAGCGGCTACTGGAGTGCGCGTATTTACGGCCACTTCTAGCCAAGGATTATTATATGGAATGGAAATGGTCTATACCGTCGCGGGTTGGCGTGTACCACTAGTAATGGTAAATGTGTCGCGAGGTGTTGCTGCACCTCTTACATTAGAGTCAGACCATAATGATATTATGGCAGCACGTGATAGTGGGTTTTTGCAGATTCATTGCTCTACCTGTCAGGAAGTTCTTGATAGTGTGCTGATAGCTTATCGACTTGCTGAAGATAAAAATGTACGTTTGCCGGTGATTGTTAATTTAGATGGATTTTATCTTTCTTACACACGTGAACCTGTAGAGATTCCTGAGCCAGAAGCTATTCGAAAATTTTTACCTGCTTTTGATACAAAAAATTCTAAGTTTCGTGCCAGTACGCCTACAAGCCAAGCTGTGGCAGTGTTAGGTGGATCGCCTTATTCATATTTTCGTTATGAAACTCACTTAGCGGCAATGCAAGCTATTGATGTGTACGGCGATATTGCAAAAACATTTTCGCAACAGTTTGGTCGTAATTATCCAGCGATAGAAGCTTATCGTTGCGAAGACGCTGAGATTGTATATGTAATGATTGGTTCTTTTTCTACTAAGGCAAGAGAAGCAGTAGATCAATTAAGACAAACAGGAACTGCAGTGGGCTTAGTGAGACCAAGGTTACTAAGACCGTTTCCAACTAAAGAGTTGCAAAAAGTTACAGCGGGTAAACAAGGCATCGCAGTAATTGATCAAAACATTTCCATGGGCAAAGGTGGTGTATTGCATACTGAAGTAGCCTCTGCACTTTATGGAAAATCTAATGCGCCAAAAATACTAACTAGCTTTATTGGTGGTCTAGGTGGGCGTGATATTAGTGCTGAAGAGTTTTATGAAATGGTTAAAGTAACCAAGCAAGCGATTAATGATGGAGTCACACCTGAGCCGCGACTCTTATATACACGAGATGAATATCGTGAAATGCAAAAATTACAGGCTATTGCGCATGTGGAGCGTGAAGAATTGGAGACTACACAATGAATGAAGTCGTAATGCAGCATATGACAGATCTTCCATCAACACATTTGTTAGGAACTGGTACACCCATGTGTTCAGGTTGTGGTGGTTTAGAAGCATTGCATGAAATTTATGATGTGCTTGGTAAAAACACAGTGTTTGTAAATGCTGCTGGTTGCATGACTCTGTTATCAGTATATCCATTCACACCTTTTCGTGGTTCATGGTTATACACGGCGATGGCTTCTGCACCAGCGGGTGCGCAAGGCGTGCGCGATGCCTTAGATATTTTGCTCGAGCAAAAGTGTATCAAAAAAGAAGAAGATCTAGAGGTGGTCGTGCTCACCGGCGATGGTTCTGCTTATGGTATGGGGTTGTCAGCAACTTCGGGTGCAATCGAACGTGGTCTAGATTTCATATATATATGTTATGACAACGAAGGCTATGGTAATACTGGGCAACAATTTTCTGCAGCCACACCGCATGCTGCAAAAACGGCAACCAGTAGGGGTTCTAGTGGTTTTGCCGGATATAAAAAAGACTTGTTTTCAATTTGGGCTGCACATAAACCCAGTTATGTAGCGACAGTTATCGGTTCTGAACCTTTGGATCTTGCACGCAAGATTGAAAAAGCAAAACAAATGAAAGGACCACGTTTGATAATTGCACTAGCACCTTGCCCGCCGGGTTGGGATTTTAATCCACGCGACACGGTTGATATTGGCAAGCTTGCTGTGAAAACTGGAGTTTGGCCCTTGAAAGAATATATCGATGGCAAAGTGATTCACAACATACCGCATCATCGTGTGCCTGTAGAAGACTATTTGCAAAAACAAGGGCGTTTTGTACATCTGTTTACACCTAAACGTAATGAAGAAATGCTTAATGAAATGCAAGCGCGCGTAGATGCCTATTGGGATGCGGTATCCGAGTGATGCCTGTATGCTTAAAATATGCATTCAACTCACATCAATAAAAGTTATTGCCATCGTGGTGGATCTACACCATTGCTTGGTGAAACTATTCCAGAGCATTTTGCAAACATAGTAAAACGTTTTCCTGATAGCGAGGCAATAGTATCTATCACACAAAATCGTCGCCTTACGTATGCTCAGCTAAAAAGCGAAGTAGATATTTTAGCGTGTGGCTTGCTGGGTCTTGGGTTTAAAAAAGGTGAAAGGATAGGGATATGGTCTACCAATAATGTTGAGTGGCTGTTGGTACAAATGGCCACTGCGCAAATTGGTGTGATTCTAGTAAATATAAACCCAGCCTACCGAACATTGGAATTAGCGCATGTTCTCCAACAATCAGAGTTGCATGGCTTGTTTGTCATACCAAGTTTTCGCAGCAGTGACTACATTTCTATGTTAGTAGAAATGATTCCAGAATTAAAAAAACATGCACCAGAAAACATCTCAAATCAAGATTTTAATTTTCTAAAACGCATAATTGTTTATGATCCAAATGTTCCCGAAGAGACAAATCGACCTTACAGCGGTTTTACTACTTGGCAAGAAGTAGTACAAGCTGCAGATAATATTTCAACGCAAAAATTGCAAGAAGCTACGAATAGTTTGGATATGGACGATGCCATCAATATTCAATACACCTCTGGTACCACAGGATTCCCTAAAGCCGTTGTGTTGACACACCACAATATTTTAAATAATGCATATTTTTCTGCATTGGCAATGAACTTTACAGAATCTGATCGCTTAGTAGTACCCGTACCGTTTTATCATTGCTTTGGCATGGTGCTTGCCAATTTATTATGTTTTTCTGTAGGTGCGTGCTTAATTATACCTTGTGAACATTTCGATGCTGGGAATGTGCTACATGCTATCGACAAAGAGCAATGTACGGGTATTCATGGCGTACCCACGATGTTTATTGCAGAGCTCGAGCATCCTGAGTTTAAAAAATATAAGCTTTCCAGTTTACGCACTGGAATAATGGCCGGCGCCCCATGTCCTCCTGAGTTAATGACACAAGTGATGCATGATATGCATTGTGCCCAAATACTTATCGGTTATGGGGAGACAGAGGCATCACCTTTAACCCACTTAACTGCTATTGACGACAGTCTAGAGCAGCGCACACAAACTGTGGGCACTAATCTTCCGCACCAAGAAGTTAAAGTTGTAGATGTAAATACACGCAAACTTTTACCTATAGGTAAGGTGGGGGAAATTTATTTTCGTGGCTATCACATCATGAAAGCTTATTATGGGGACGCAAAGGCGACTGCAGCGGCTGTAGATGAAGACGGTTGGCTAGCTTCTGGAGATCTTGGCGTAATGGATGCCAATGGTTATTTGAAAATAACTGGGCGTTTGAAAGAAATGATTATTCGTGGTGGTGAAAATATCTATCCAAGAGAAATTGAAGATTTTATTTTTACCCACCCAAAAGTTGAAGAAGTTGCTGTATTTGGAATTCCAGATAAGTTTTACGGCGAAGAAGTTATGGCATGGGTACAATTGCATAAAGGCAAAACTTTAACAGATGAAGAAATTCGTGCGTTTTGCAAAGGAAAAATTGCGCACTTTAAAATTCCAAAATACATATGGTTTGTAAAAGAATTCCCTATGACGGTAACCGGTAAGTTACAAAAATATCGTATGCGAGAAATTGCTTGTGAGAAGTTGCAGCGAGGAAAAAATCTAGTTGCTGAGTCTATTAGTGGGTAACGGAAACTTAATATCAAAATTGTCCAGGGATATCAGGGACTTCGCTAGGTGGTTCAGGAGGTATTTCAGGTGTGGGGTTTGGATCAATCTCTGGAGGATTATCAGGAGGTATTCCAATTGGTATTTCTTCTGGTGGTGATTCAGGAGGAACACTAGGTGGTATCTCAGGCTCGCCGTTATTACCTGAAGATAATAATATTTCAGCTTCCATGGTTAATGGCTGGGTCTAAAGTTGTGAGAGTATTGGACTGGAAAAGAGAATAATTAATGCCAGAACTGCAACTACAAGTAACAAAATTATCTTATGTTTAGCCATTTTTTCCATTTCTATCTCCTTGATTCTATATATAACTCGCTACAAATATACATATCATTGTGACAAGAAAATTGACATAAATCAGGTATTTGGTAATTTAATTTGCTAATTCATTACACTTCATAATCTTCCATAGAATAGCCAAGTTGGGATAAACCCTCTTCCAAATAATTCGCTACTAGAGGCGTCCCGATTAAGTAGTCTGCTGAGTTTTTGGTCCAGCTATCGCCAGCTTCTTGTAAAGCATCTTCCCATTCTTCAATAGAAAAAGTGCCGCGCCCTAACCACATAAGTGCGACCAGCTGCACTTGTTGATCGGGTTCTAAATCTTCAATCATTGACTTGAGCTCATTGTAAGTTGGATCGTCTTGATGATCCGCAAGCACTTGCATGGCCCAATCCGATGTCGAACTTAATGGTTGCTCAGGAATTGATACTTGCTCCTTAGCGTGAAATTCACGTGCCATTATAGTGATGTAACCTATGGTTTCAGGATTGATAGCTAAAAGTGTTTTTTCATTCATTTTATGTATAAATAAACTAAAAAATAACTATTAAAAAAGCTTTGTTATAAAAATAATGCTAAACATAGCAATTAATAGTCATTTGATAATGACCTACGTCAATGCAATTATGAATATATAAAGAAATTTAACTACAAATATATTTTGCAGGCTATGTTTTAATAGCTGCAGCTAATGGTATTTCCTGCTGCAATGTTTCAAGTTCAGTTTCTGCTAATGTTTCTTGTTCGAGCAACATTCTTGCACCGCGTTCAAGTACATTGCGATTGCGTTTTAAAATATCGGTTGCTTTTTCTAAAGCACCATTCACGAGTTCTCGCACTGCGCAATCAATTTCCCTTGCGGTTTCTTCGCTGAAATCTCGTTTATTAAAACCTGGTACGCCTTCTAAAAACAAAGGTGCATCTTCTTGATATACTACTTGTCCAAGTTTCTCGTCCATGCCGTATCGTGTAACCATATTTCTTGCAATGTCTGTTGCTTTGGCAAGGTCATCTGCAGCCCCAGTTGATAAATGTTTGAAAATAAGTTGCTCGGATGCGCGGCCACCAAGTAATACTGCCATTTTATTTTCAAGCTCTTCTCGAGTCATTAGATAACGGTCCTCGGTAGGGCGTTGAATGGTGTAGCCAAGTGCACCAATACCTCGCGGGATAATTGAAATTTTATGTACCGGATCTACACCAGGTAATGACATGGCAACAAGCGCATGCCCCATTTCATGATGAGCAACTACTTCACGCTCTTTTGGATTAAGCAAACGATTCTTTTTCTCTAGTCCGGCAACAATGCGTTCAATAGCTTGAGTAAAATCATCTAAAGTGACTTCATCGCCTTTGCGTCGAGTAGCTAGTAAGGCTGCTTCATTGACTAAGTTAGCTAAATCCGCACCAGTAAAGCCAGGTGTTAATGCGGCAATACTTTCTAAATTAATATCTTTTGCTAAGTGGATTTTCTTTATATGTACTTTAAGAATTTGTACGCGCCCAATTTTGTCAGGCCGGTCAACAAGCACTTGTCGATCAAACCGTCCAGCGCGTAAAAGAGCAGGGTCCAAAATTTCAGGGCGGTTAGTTGCGGATAACAAAACCAAACCTTTACTTGGATCGAAGCCGTCCATTTCTGATAGCAATTGATTTAAAGTTTGTTCTTTTTCATCGTGTCCGCCGCCAGCAGGATTAATTCCACGAGCACGTCCAAGCGCATCAAGTTCATCGATGAAGATAATTGCAGGAGCTTTTTGGCGTGCTTGATCGAAAAGATCGCGTACTCGAGCAGCGCCGACACCAACAAACATTTCTACAAATTCAGAACCGTTGATTGAAAAAAATGGAACGCCAGCTTCACCGGCTACAGCTCTTGCAAGTAATGTTTTTCCTGTTCCAGGCGGCCCAACTAATAAAATGCCTTTAGGAATTCTTGCACCAAGTTTGCTATAACCCTGTGGGTCATTTAAAAAGTTAACTATTTCTTGAAGTTCTTCTTTGGCTTCTTCAACACCAGCAACGTCTGCAAACGTAACCTTAGTATCTTTTTCTACGTAGACTTTAACTTTGCTTTTCCCAATCTCCATCATGCCACCACCTAAACTTCCCATGCGGCGAAACAAGTAAGACCAAAGTGCAAAAAATAATAGAATTGGTATAACCCAAGAAACTACATTTCCTAGCCAACGATTTTCTTTTTTACCAGCAAAGCTGATACCAGAGGCCTCTAGATCATTAATCAGTTTAGGGTCATCAAGACGGACTGTATAAAACGAGCGTTCTATATCACTATTAATATTTAATGCTTCTACTCTTTCGTAAGGTAAATAATCATCTATGTCTCTAAGTATAATGGTGCCCGAGATATCAGTTTCAGTAAGCCGTATGTTTTCTAGTTTGTTTGCTTTGAGCAATATTTTAAATTCACTGTAAGGTAAGTTTTCTATTCGAGGTGGGTTAAAAAAACTTTGTAAATAAGCAATGAAAAAAAAAGCAAAAACAAAGTACCAAATTGAAAATTGGTGTTTATTATCCATAGGTCATTTAGATCACTACAATCATATTTTTATAAAACTTAATATAGAAATTGGTTTTGTTAATTGATATGCATCAAGATAAGCAATAGTAAGCACTCATATAGTTTATATTAAGGTTTGCGCCTTATATATGATTTGTAAAAACCCTGTAGTTTCAATAACATATGAATGTATAAACAGTTATACATAATAGTAATTTTTTGTAGGTAAGGATACACATGTCAGGTTTTGCTACTCCATACACTTCGGTTCCTCCCGTCGTCAAATCTTTACTTATTGTTAATGGAATAATGTTCGTGCTGCAAATGTATATGGGCAATACTATGATCGCAGAGTTGGCATTATGGCCATTAGATTTATCACCTGGACCAGACATAGCGTCAACACGACCACAGTTTGGAATTTCTCAATTGGTGACCTATGCATTTTTACATGGTGGTGTAATGCATTTATTGTTGAATATGTATGCCTTGTGGATGTTTGGCTCACGCATTGAAAATTTATGGGGTTCTAAAGTGTTTACTGTCTATTACTTTGTCTGTGTAATAGGTGCAGGATTAATGCAGTTACTAGTTTCTTCTCAAGGTGAAAATATCTATCCAACGGTTGGGGCTTCAGGCGGTGTGTTTGGCCTATTGCTCGCTTTCGGTATGTTTTTTCCAAGAGAGCGACTTATTCTTATCTTTCCACCAATACCAATGGAAGCCAGGTGGTTTGTAGTAGTTTTTGGTGCAATTGAACTATGGTTTGGAATAACCGGTACAGCTGAAGGTATTGCGCATTTTGCACACTTAGGAGGAATGTTATTCGGTTTTGTCCTTATCCTGTATTGGAAAAAGCACCCGCCACGATTCTAAAATGCCTAAATTAAAATCATAACTTATGAGTAAAAAATATAATAGGCCGGAAGTACCGCAACCTGCAGATCCTATTCAGCGTAAGGAATCACTTCCTTGGCAAAAACCTAAACCTTCAACAGAAGATCCTGCAAGCAAAGATAAATTAAAGGCTATTCTTAATAGTCCATCCTATGTGTCTGCAATCGAGGATGTAGATTTTCTCGATGGTGAGGATGCGCGTGGTGTTCGTTTACAGCTTGACTATTTGAAACCGGATAGATTGCTAAAAGAACATGGTATTGAAAATACTATTGTCGTATTTGGTAGCACGCGAATTGTCGAACCTGCAGCAGCAGAAAAAAGGGTTAAGCATTCGCGAATGGTATTAGCAAAGCAGCCAGATGACAAAGAGTTAAAAAGAAAACTTTTAGTCGCAGAACGTATTTTATCGAAGAGCCATTATTATGAAATTGCCCGTGAGTTTTCTCAGTTAGTCGCAAATGCTGGTGATGGACCTGAGGATTCGCGCTTGGTAGTAATGACAGGTGGTGGGCCAGGTGTGATGGAGGCTAGTAATCGTGGTGCACATGAAGTTGGTGCAAAAAACATCGGCTTAAATATTACTTTACCGCATGAGCAATATCCTAACCCCTATATAACTCCTGAGTTATGTTTTCAGTTTCATTATTTTGCATTGCGTAAGATGCATTTCATGATGCGTGCAAAAGCACTAGTGGCTTTTCCTGGTGGGTACGGCACATTTGATGAAGTATTTGAAACCTTGACCTTGATCCAAACACGTAAAATTAAACCGGTACCAGTAGTGTTGGTTGGTGAAGAATATTGGCGCAAAGCTTTTGATATCGATTTTCTACTTGATGAAGGTGTGATTGATATTGAAGATCGAGATTTGCTCTGGTTTGCGGAGACTGCTGAGGAAATTTGGGAAGGGTTGTTATGTTGGTATGAGAATAATGGTGAAATGCTTATTTAAGAGATAAAAATGAAAATATCTTTTCATGGTGCGGATCAAGGTGTTACTGGCTCATGTCATTTGCTTGAGTGTGCAGGTAAGCGTGTACTTGTTGATTGCGGTATGTATCAAGGTGGGCGAGAACTTGTAGAAGAAAATGCTGAGCCTTTTGGATTTGATCCCGCTTCGATTGATTATTTATTGCTTACTCATGCGCATCTTGATCATTGCGGTCGTATTCCCTTGCTAGTAAAACGAGGTTTTAAAGGTGAAGTGATTAGCACTGCAGCATCTGTTGAATTGGCACGATTAATTATGCTCGATTCGGCGGGTTTGCAGGAAGAGGAGGCGCGTTATCAGTTACGCAAAATTCGACGACGCGGCGGTAAAACGCGCGATAGCAACATCGAGCCATTGTATACCACGTTAGATGCGTTAAATAGTCTAGAGTATTTTGGCCGTATGGCTAGTTATGATAAACCTATTCAATTAACCAAAGGTATTCAAGCAACTTTTATTGATGCTGGACATATTCTCGGATCTGCAAGTATATTTTTGGAGCTTAAAGAAGATCATCACCATCATCGTCTGTTATTTTCTGGTGATCTTGGTTATAGCGGCCGTATTATATTGCGCGATCCAACACCGCCACCGAATGTTGATACCGTGGTGATGGAAACCACTTATGGTGATCGCCAACATAAACGACTTGAGCCATCTATAGATGAACTTTTTACTGTAATTAACGAAACAATAGGGCGAGGTGGTAATGTCATTATTCCTACTTTCGCTTTGGAGCGTGCTCAGGAAATTCTTTACACTCTTCGTGAGGGAGTTAAAAGTAAACAGATAGAACATTTTGCTAATGTATTTTTAGATTCTCCCATGGCAATTTCAGCTACAGAAATATTTGAGCGTCATCCAGAATGTTTTGATGCAGAAACTCTAAAAGTGTCACATGAAAGTAATGATGTGTTTAGTCCACCTGGCATACATTTCGTTCGAGAAACTTCTGAGTCTATGACGATCAACCAAATTACAGGTGGGGCCATAATTATGGCAGGTTCAGGGATGTGCACAGGTGGTCGTGTGCGTCATCATCTAAAACACAATCTATGGCGCAAAGGATCTAGCATAGTGTTTGTCGGTTTTGCAGCGCATGGAACGTTAGCACGTAAAATTATAGATGGCGCTAAGCAGGTGCGTATTTTTGGTGAGGAAATACCAGTGCGCGCCAGTATTCATACCATAGGAGGGTTTTCGGCGCATGCTGATCAAGCAGAACTTTTGGCCTGGCATACAAGAACAGGTAACCCAAAAACAACCTTTCTTGTGCATGGGGAAGAAAAAAGCATGCATGCCTTTGCAAAAATGCTGAATCAAACGAAAGTTAAAATGCCTAAATTACACCAGTCGTTTGAACTGTAGGAGTATGTTAGTAAATTAACGCAGGCCTTAAAATTCACAATCTGAGTGTACGACAAGGTCTTCTAGTAGTTGGTATTCCGCAATTCTCATAACTTCTTGCCTGTCTTTTTCCAAAATCCAAGTCGGTGTAATGCGAATATTTTTTTCGATACATAGTTCCACTTTCGTATTGGGGGCATGTGGATTACATTCAGTTTCTTTGATGTGTGCAAATGCCTCCTCTCCAAACAATTTTTTCTGTGCAATGCATGCAGAGCAAGTATATGAGCTATACATCACCCAGCCTTTTTTCGACAAGCATTTTGCAAGTTCGATTTTTGTTCTCAATAAGGGGTCTTGAGTGCTTAAAGCATCATTATTAGATTCTTGGTCTGAGCAACCTATAAATAGCGCAGCACATAAAGTAAAAATAGTTATTGAAAAATGTATCATAGGTGCCAGCCTAATTTATAATACAAAGTTAATAATGTTCCTAAAGAAACCATAAGCACGCCAGAGGCAAGATTCATCCATTTACGTTTTTTTTGTCTCCATTTTTTAAGTTGAGCAGTTGATGAGCCATAATAAATTAGTAGCAAAATGGCAATAAGAGGAATAACAAAAATACCATTGTAGATAAGCAGATATAATAACGCTTGCAGATCGAATGATTTTGCTAGTATTGCTGTAATGGCAAGATAAGGCCCACCTGTGCAAGGCAACTCAACTAAAGCAACAAATGCACCTACTGTGATAATACCTAGAACAGAAATATTTTCTGTTAATGCAACGATCTTTTCTTTATTTTTTTGCGATATTTCTAAAGAAACCCCTTTTCCATACCAAAAGAATTCCTTGAATTCTATAAGGCCTAAGGTAATCACAAAAATACCAACGGTAATGCCAATAATTTCAGCATAACCTTTGCTGATTAACGTGTGTTGAAACCAAACTAAGCCAAGACCAGAAAGTGTGTATACGATGTATACCGTTACGATATAAATTAGCCCAAGATGTAATAGTAGACGCTTATTAGAGGAAACTTTCAGTAAGATACTTGATAAAAACAGAATGACACCTATCGCGCATGGATTGATGGAATCTACAACAGCAGCGCCGAGGACAATCGCAAGTGCAAGATCATTAGACACAATTAAAGCGTTTAAGCTTCAGCCAAATATCCAGCATTTCAAGCTGTAATCCTATTTTATAAGTAGTAAACAAGTGCTCCAGCGATAGGAAGAATCATCCATAACTCAATATCCTGAACTAATTGATGTATCTTGTTCATTTCACTGCCTCTATAAATAATAGGTTTAACCCAAATGCATACTAATTTATGAGTTAGAGGCCAATGTTGATCAAGGTCAAACAAGAATCATGTTAAAAATTAATATAATTCGTTGGGTAAGCCCTTATATAGCAAAGATTTTGATTTGACCAAATCCATACAAATTAATCTTAATGGTCGAGATATTGAGACCGACTCTAACGTTTCGCTGATTTCAGTGCTTAAACAAGCTGGAATCAACTTGCCGACTGCTTGCTATCATCCCGATCTTTCTGCACCTGCTAGCTGTCGCTTATGTTTAGTTGAGGTAGAAGGAAATGATCATGATATTCCTGCCTGCAAACTACATCTACAACCAGGGCTTTCGATAAAAACAAATACACCTCGACTCGAAACTGAAAGACGCCATAATCTTTCCTTGTTAGTCGCACATCTTCCAGCAGATTGGGGTGGCAACCTTACAGAGTTTGGACAATGGCTTGAGCAATATGATATTGAAGTCAACAATGCGCCATTACGATATGTGCGTGATGTCGATCCACACCCTTCAATAAGTGTTGATATGAATAAATGCATTCTTTGCACACGCTGCGTGCGTGCGTGTGAAGAAGTCCAAGGGCGATTTGTATGGGGTGTTGCGGATCGATCGGATGGTAGTCATATAGTTGCAGGATTTGAAACCGATATGCTTAATGCGCGTTGTGAATCCTGCGGTGCATGTGCAGCATATTGCCCGACAGGCGCCTTGTCCGATCGTAAAATCATTGCTACTCGCGATATAACAAAACGAGTTACCACAACATGCCCATACTGTGGTGTCGGATGTAATTTTGACTTGTTGGTTGATACTAATAATGCCGTTTATGTCGATTCCAATCCAAATGCACCCGTTAATGGTATGCATCTATGTGTTAAAGGCCGCTATGGTATTGATTTTGTTAATCATGCTGATCGGCTAACCACACCCAAAGTTCGTCAATATCTGCTTGAAAATAAAACTCGTAATGGCTCTGATCGGGGTGCCTGGATTGATGTTTCGTGGGATGAAGCAATCAAAATTGTAAGTGAGCGTTTTTCTAAAACACTTTTAGATAGTAGTGGTGATCGTTGTGCAGTGATGTCTTCTGCTAAATGTACTAACGAAGAAAATTATCTGATGCAAAAATTTGCACGTCAGGTATTGGGAACACACAATATTGATCATTGCGCGAGGCTTTGTCATTCCTCAACCGTGGCTGGACTAAAAGCTGCATTAGGTTCGGGAGCAATGACGAATACCATGCAGGATATTACTGAAAATGCCAATGCTTTATTCGTGATTGGTTCGAATACTACTGAGCAACACCCAGTATTCGGAAGTATGTTGCGTCATGCTGTTAATTATCGATCTGTTCCACTTATTGTTGCTGATCCCAGAGCAATTGAACTAACAGAGAGCGCAACACTTCATCTACGGCACAAGCCCGGTACCGATATTGCGTTAGTCAATGGCCTGATGCACATCATGCTAAAAGAGGGTTGGCATGATTCAAAATTTATTCAATCACGTACCGAAGGCTTTGATGAAGTAATCAAAGTGATTGAACGCTATTCTCCAAATCATGCCGCAAAGATAACCGGCGTAACTATTGCGGAACTCGAACAGGCAGCTGAACTGCTTGCGACGAACAGTCCGATGGCTGTGATATGGGCGATGGGAATTACGCAACATACCTGCGGTATAAACAATGTTTTGGCATTGGCCAATTTGCAACTCATGTTAGGCAACTTGGGAATTGCGGGTGGTGGCGTTAATCCTTTGCGAGGGCAAAACAATGTACAAGGGGCATGTGATATGGGCGCACTCCCAAATGTCTTCCCCGGTTATCAGTCAGTAGCGGATCCACAATTGAAAAATAAGTTTGCTACTGCTTGGGCATTAGACAATCAACCATGCTTCATTAGTGAGACTCCCGGAGCTACAGTCACAGAAATGGTGGATGGAGCAGGAGATGGAAAATTCGAATGTTTATATATCCTTGGTGAAAATGCCTTGATGACAGATCCAAATTTAAATCATGTGCGAAAATCGATGGCGGCTGCTGATTTTGTGGTCTTGCAGGAAATTTTTCCCTCAGAAACTTCAGAGTATGCAGATGTATTGTTACCAGGGGCTAGTTTCGCAGAGAAAGATGGTACATACACAAATACAGAAAGGCGTATTCAACGTATTCGAGAAGCGATTTCTTCACCCGGTGACGCATGTCCTGATTGGTGGGTCACTTCAGCGATTGCAAAACAAATACTAAAATCAACTAAGCGTGTGCCAACAGGAAATTTTGCAAGTTGGGATTACGCAAATGCTTCATCAATTTTAGATGAGATTGCAGCTGTTACCCCATCTTATGCAGGCGTTTCTTTCACTCGATTAGATAAAGGCGATCAACTTCATTGGCCGGTTCCATCAGTTGAACATCCGGGTACTCCAATTCTTCATATTGATCAATGTACACATGGAAAGGGGATTTTTCATGCTGTTGATCATACTCCTCCCGCAGAAGAGTGTGATGATGAGTTCCCGCTTGTACTTACTACAGGCCGAGTAATTTATCATTGGCACGGAACTTCAATGACACGGCGAGCTGAAACTCTTCAGTCTTTATGTTCGCAGTCAGAAGTTGAAATTTCAGCACATGATGCAAGTGCGGTAGGTATTGCAGAAGGTGATTCAATTCGAGTGATTTCACGACGCGGTGAAATGCTGGCTAAAGCCTGGATTACCGAGCGTGTATCTCCAGGCTTGATTTTTGGCAATTTTCATTTTCCGGATGAGGCGAATATTAACAATGTAACTAACGATGCGCTCGATCCAAAGGCAAAAATTCCCGAATATAAAGTTTGTGCGGTTCGTGTAGAGTCAGGATGACAGCAATTATAAAAACTAGAAAATTTAATAATAGGTTTAAAGATGATTAATAAATCAAAGTTAATAATGTTTATAGATATAAGCGCTTTTATTAGCTTTGTTTTTGTTGTCACTACTGGTGTGTTGATGCGCTATGTGCTGCCACCTAGAAGCGGACAATCTATGGAAATATTTGGAATGTCCAGACATGAGTGGGGCAATATTCACTTTTATATAACTTTTATATTTTTGGCTATATTGTCTATTCATTTATTTTTGCATTGGAAATTTATTCGCAACATATTTCGTGGGCGAATTAAGGAAGCGAGTGCTCCAAGATTACTTTTTGGATTAGTCGGCCTATTAGCGGTGTTGGCACTAGCAGTTGCACCATTTGTAGTGTCTATAGAATATTCTGACTCTACAAAGGGGCATCAAATTGGCAAACATAGAAAATAAACTTTATTGTTTATAATTTTCAATATTACATTTGTGCTGCTAGCACCTTGCCATTCAAAACATGTCCAATTGTTACTGCAATAACGCCAAGTCCGAATAGTAATGCTAGGGAAAGTAGCAAACCACCAAGAAATGGGATAAATCCTATAATGACTAATAAGACCACACCTGCTGCCAATAGGAGTAGACGTTGGCCAGTCTTTTTAGGTTGGTTGTGTCTGTTCAATAACCAATCTGATACACCTAAGGTAGTGGTTGTAAAGCCAAGAATAAATAAAAATGGCAGCAATAAAAGAGTGGCTACTCCAATCGGAATTCCAAGGATAGTAAACATAGAGGCAATTACAAATAATGGGATGCCAAAAAATACAGCAAGTCCTAATAATATGCTTCGACCAGGCTGAGCGCGTAGCGTTGTTATTCCTTGTTCAACGAAACTTCGTGCAAATATGACCAGGATGAGGCCGAGTAAAAATATGCTAGTAGATAAGATTAAGAAAAATCCTCGACCATCAAACTTATCGTCATGCTCTTTAAAAAACTCTGAATCTTCAAGACCAGTTTGAGTAAATTCGCCAACAACGATTGCATTTGGAGAAATAACTGCTTCCTCACTGGATCGAATAATAAGGTTACCTTCAATTCGAGCAGTATCATCAAGCTGCACGTTACGACCTTCAATTGTGACAGTCCCCGATGCTTGACCTGAAAATACTACTTCGTCTGCATACAGACTAAGGTTGTCTTTCGCGGCTCCGTGAAATTCAATTAACGCCCCAGCGAGTGATGTGTTGGCAGGTAACTTGGCATTCTCGGAAATTTCAATCGATGCCGCAGCGGCATTTAATATTTCTCCAATTTCCGCATCTATTTTTAGATCCGCACCAGCGAGTCGAGCTTTACCAGCGACTTTCCCTTTAACACTTATCCGTGAACCGGCTGCATGCAAATCACCAGCCGTTTCGATGTCAATGTCAAGCAAAGCGCCCGCCACCCATATATCTTGCTTGGCTTTACCTTCGATAGTGACTCTAGCGCCGGCGGCATAAATGTTCGTTGCGTTTTCAGAGATGATTCTAATTTTTGCACCGGCAGCTTTGATATCTTGTTCATCATCCGTAGCTAATACTATGGTAAATGATGCGGTCAAAATAATTAACACTGTGGATATAATTAATATCAACTTTTGCTTGCGCATGTATCACTCCTGAAAAAATAGGCTTTAAATAAATCTCTAAGTAAGCAATTTAATAATAAATAAGAAAAACAAAGACTGAGCGTAATGATTTTGATCTAGAACAAGGAAATAACTGTTTTTCAAAAAAATTCAAATTTGGGTAAAATTTGTCCTTGATCAATGTTAATAGGAAATTTGGGTTCATAATGTTTTTTAAGATTGGTTGTTATTTACGGAGATAAATATATGAGTTTAAAAAGGGGGGCTATCAGAGCCATGGTGCTATTTTTAATAGTATTGCTTGGTTGTTTAAACACTGCAATAAGCCAAGAGTTACAAGACGCTATCGATGCAGGTAAAACTGAATACATGCGCTCATGTGCGCTATGTCATGGCGATAAGGGTAAAGGGAATGGAATATATGCTTCTAAACTAGTCATAAAACCTGCAAATATTGCTTTATTGCAAAAAGGAAACAATGGAGTTTTTCCAACCAGAGAAATTTTCCAAGTTATTGAAGGGACAGATGATATTAAACTGCATGGACCAAAGGCAATGCCAGTTTGGGGTGATCGTTTTGATCATGAAAGTCTTTTGTATGTAGATGATAGGTTTACAAGAACTTTTGTTCGTGGTCGCATCTTTGAACTACTTTTATATCTCGAAGAAATTCAGGTGCAATAAATTATAAGCGTGGAGTTCGGTTAATGAACAAAGTAAAGACTGCATTAAATACAGCGATATTGTTTGGAGTTCTAATTTTTTTATTACATTTTGCTGTTCAAGCTGAATCTACAGTTGAGCAAGATATTGGTGAGCTAGAATACACTAGCTTTTGTGCTACTTGCCATGGAAATGATGGCAAAGGAAATGGTCCAAAGGCCAATCAACTTTCTGCAACACCAACTAATCTTACTTTACTTAGTAAAGTAAACGGAGGTTCTTTCCCAGAAACAGCTGTTTATAACATTATAGATGGCCGTAGGGTTGGTGATTTTCATGGGCAAGAAATGCCAATTTGGGGTGAGCACTTTATGGAAATAGAAGGTAATGAAGAAGTTGTTGATGAGCGAATCAGTAATCTAATTGAGTACCTTAAAAGCATTCAAGTTGAATGATGCAAACATCAGAAATCTTAATAAACAATTCTATATCAATCATCTATAAATACCCTATGATGAATGCATCTTAACTGCTAAAACATTATTTTAACCTTGAGCTTCGTTGCTCCTCTTTTCTCCATGTTTGCATTTTTTATGCTTCATCTCATCGCCTGTTAATTTGCCATCGCCATTTTTATCTTTCATCATAAATTTCATTTCTTTGTGAGCCATGAATTCTTCCTTGCTAACTTCTCCATCAGCATTGGCATCCATTTTTTTCATTCCATGGCCTCCTCCATGATGTTCTGCAAGCGTATAACTTTTCGTTGAATTTGTTTTTTGTTTAAATGGGTTTTCATTCGCGTTTGCGGTTAAAAATATAAAAATCGGTAAAGTAAAGATTACGCTTAACAATAGTTTTGATATAGCTGAGTTCAACATAATATAGCTCCAATGTTATTAAGTAAGAATAACTTTTTTAACCTATCATAATATGAGTGTCTTATTTTGATCTAAATCAAACTTATTTACTATAAAATTTAGTGTAATTATTGTTTAAATAAATAATAATGCAAAAATCCTGTTCGATCTCCTTAATCGACATAATTACATTTATTAGTTTTATTTTTTTCTTCTCTTCTCTACAGGTGTATTAATACGTTTCATATTGCATTGGGTTTATCCGTAATATATTTTGTGGGAAAATTAATGAAGCTAATGCTTTAAGATTAATGCTTGGATTGATTGGCTTATATGCAGTGTTAGTTTTAGCGGTTGCTGCTTTTGTGGTGCCTATAGAGTATTCTAAAAGAAATTCAGTTTATCAATATGGAAACGTAAGTAATTTATTCAAATTAACTTTGTAAATAACTACATTTTTGATGGCCATTCAAGATCAAAGGGAAATGGTCGTTCTTCAGTATTAAATGTTAAATAAAGAATAATTTGGTATGTATAATCTGCTAGTGAAACTCCAAAGTTCTGTAGCTTTGCATTGTTCTCGCCTGTAAATAACACCCAAAAAAATTGAAATACAATCACTGCAGTTACTACTACTCTGGAGACAGAATAAAGTAAGGCAACGATCAGCATAAATACAAGACGCATCCATATGCTTTTTGATTTGATATTTTCAGATATTTCAACTTTACTATTACTCATTACACTCACCATGTAATTTAACTAAAAGCATTTTCGCGAATTCTATTATGTGAAATATTGATATAGATCATATAAATCTATCCAGTAAACCTTATTCTGCTTTGCGATTTTACTACTTTGAAATTCATATTTTGGAAAGAGTTATGTTTGAACCACTAAATATCCCTTTTGGTTGTGTAATGCTCTATAACGTAATGAAACTTAAAGAGGGAGTTGTTGTAGAGGATGTGGAGTTAACGCTTGGTGAGTTATGTAATGTTGTTAAAAACACTTATGGTGATGATAAAGGGGGCTTTATCGGTGGCCAGGTGTATAAATTTTCTGGATTTGTTTCTGATGAGGGCTCAATCGCATCAAAGAAACAAACTGAGGATCATATTGCCATCGTCACCTACTGGCAGTCTTATGAGCAACATGAAAAATCTCACGCTGATAAAATTTTCAAAGAAAAATTCGATGAACTTGCCGAGGAAGCGAGCGAAACCTATGAAATAGGTTATGAAATGCTATGGCAGGGTAAACCTGAAGAGGAATCAGAAGTATCAACTGTTGTTGCTTAAATGTTGCATGCTCATATAGCTAAATATAATTAGCTTTGCATCTTCCAGCTGCCATCTGTTTGTCGGCATGCGGTGCCGTAAACTTGTTCAGTATTTCCACCAATTTCTGCATCTATTGTAAATTCACGGCATGGTGTTCCAGCATCTGATTCATAAGTACGTGTAGGGGTAAAACAGCATAGTTTGCTCCTGTATCAGGATTTACCCATTCGCTTGAAACACCCGTGCGAAGGGTTTCTAGAGTATGTCCTGTTTTCAAGCGGTCAGCTTCATCTAAGCGTTTACCAATTGAGCCACCTGCTATTTGCACCAATTAAGGTTCCTACAGCGGTTGCAACACTCTGACGCGTCCATCACCGACAGTAGAACCTAAGACAGCCCAATTACTCCACCGATTAACATGCCTTGGTTTTCTTGGGAAGGTGCTGTGGTGCAGCCTAATAATCCAATAACAAATATAAAAGCTATTAAAGTAGGGTAAATGCGCATCGCTAACTCATTATATAGTCTTAAACGCAGAAACTACTATTTAGACGAGAGCTCTACATTGGTTTGTATTAATGGAAAAGGAATTTGTTTGCGAGGGCTAATTAAAGATTGATTTCAAATTAATTATTTTCAAAAAATTGATTGTTATGGCTTTGCACTCTATTTAATGCATATCGCGTAACGATTGGGCCTACAATCTCAAAAAATATCGTCGTACTAATTACTACAGATAACAAAAGCTGTTGGTATTGAGGAAACTTAGTTGATGCTACGAGTGCCATACCCACTGCAACACCTGCTTGAGGTAATAAGGCTGGGCCTATCCAGTTTTGAGTGGCTTTATCTGCTTTACTTATTTTTGCGCCTAAGAAGCCACCAAGAATTTTGCCGATGACACGAGCGATGATGTAAACAATTCCTATTAGACCTATACTGACAAGTGATTCAAGTGAAAGCGAAGCACCAGCTAAGGTGAAGAATATAATTAGAAATATCCATTCAATACCCTCGATAGCATGAAATGGATAATCGTGGTGTTTGGCAAGATTGACAATTACGCAACCCATAACAATAGAGGCTATTAAAAATGATACATTTAGCCAGATAGCGAGTCCTCCACATAAAAAGACCAGTGCTAGCGCTTCAACTAAAATCGGTTGCCCGGGATTTAGGCGGCCGGTTAAATACGCTGCTGGCAAGCCTATTCCTGCTCCAAGTATTATTGCGCCACCTATTTCTTTTAGAGCAATTAAAACAGGATACATTGAATATTCATTACCATTTAAAGCACTAACAAATGCTATGCCGATACTGAATACAATTAGACCCAATGCGTCATCAATCGCGACAATAGAAATTAATAAACTTGCAAACGGGCCCTGATAGTTTGACTCCGAGATTACATCTATTGTGGCTGCTGGTGCGGTTGCAGTAGCGATACAACCTAGTAATATTGCTAATTGAGTTTCTATACCAATCAATAACAAGGAAATACTCACAATACTTACAGTAATAAGAACTGCTGAGTTAGAAATCCATAATGTTTTCCCAACTGTCCCTTGCATAGATTTGCGTGTGAGTTTACCACCAATCAAAAAACCCACCATAATTAATGCAATGTCAGCTAGTAATTCAAATTGATTAGTTACTATTGGAGGGATTAGGTCTAAAACGTCTTTGCCAATTATGACTCCAAATAGAAGCAACAAAGTTACTCTAGGTAAGAAGGTGTGTTTACCTATTACATCTGCAGCAATGGCAAATAATAAAATACTTCCAATCGCGATTAGAAACTGTGTCGAAGAGTGCATGAATTTTGTAGCGGTTTTTGTGTTTAATACAAACTATGCCTCATTAATGATGTTAGGCAAAGAGTCTAATTGAGTATGTTAATGAACCTTAAATATATAAACTATATATCACTTGTTTAGAATCATTAGGATCTGTTTCTACATGCATGCCTAGACCTTTCGCTAGAGACTTCATTTTATAATTATCGGCAAAATCGATTGAATATAAACGCGTAACACCTTGTTCACGAGCATAGTCAATTAAGTATTTCATAAGTAAAGTACCTAATCCTTTGTTTTGCCATTCATCTGCAACTGCAACAGAGAATTCATATGAATCTCCATATTGATTGATTGTGTAACGACTCACACCAATCTGTTTTTCGTTCCTTTTATCATGGATAACTGCAACAAATGCCATTTTATTTTCATAATCCGTGTCACACAGATCCACAAGCTCCTCGGGAGAGAGATGTGCAACTCCGCCAAGGAATCGATAGTGCTTACTTAGGGTTGATAAATCCTCAATAAAGTCGCGTTCAATTTCCGCATCATCCAG